>JBNMNI010000204.1:0-3579 GCA_051275375.1 Maricaulis sp.
CGCAAGCGGGTGGCGCGCTATGAGGATGCCCGGCGCGATTACGAGAAATTCCGCAAGAAGGTCGAGACCTCCAACACGCTGTTGATCGAATTCATTCACGATCTGGGCGATGAATTCATCGGCCGTGACAGCGCGCAGCAGCAGATCGTGTTCGACGAGGCCTTCGAGGCTGTCGCCTCGATCCGCCAGGCCAATCCGCGGTCGAAAATCATCATCGTGCTGCACACGCTCGGCGGCTATGCGCGGCCGGCGCACATGATTGCGCTGGCGCTGAAACAGCATCTGAAAAAGGCCAAGGCCCACAATCCCAGGCGCGATCCGCATGTGGTGGCCTATGTGCCCTATGTGGCGATGTCCGGCGGGGCGATGATCGCGCTGGCGGCGGAAAAAGTGGTGATGGATCCAACCGCCTCGCTCGGTCCGATCGATACGATCTATGGCGGTTTCCCGACCGAGACCTATCGCGGCCTGCTCGAGATGAAGGGGCCGCTGGCGACCCAGGATGTGCTGGTCATGCTGGCGCACGAAGCGGAGAAATACGACCGCTATGCCGATCGCATTGCCCGTGAAATCGTCCATCCCAACCACAAGGCCGAGGACAGGGATCCCGATTTCCTTGCCGATTATCTCTCCGCCGGCACGCTGTCGCACAGCGAGGCGATCTCGCCGGAGGCGGCAGAAAAGCTCGGCATGAACGTCTCGACCAAAATCCCGGCCGATATCTATGCCCTGGTCGATGCGCGCATCCGCATGATCCATACAAGGCTGGAATATGAAGAGCGGCGCACCGCCAATCCGGACTCGCCTCCGGGCGATGTCGAGGAGGCGGAGAAATCGATCGAACGCGTGATCCGGGAGAGCCTGCGCGGCGGCATCAGGCTCTGAGTTGGAACGGGTGCTGCGGTCGAGGCTTGAACCGGCGCGGTCGGCACCCGATTAAATCGACTCCAACCAGGGATGACCGCCATGACAGACAAGGCCGCGCTTTATGCCGATCTGCGCCAGCAAATTGCCTCGGTAATTGCCGGTGAAACCAGTGTGACAGCGCGCTATGCCACCGCATCCTGCCTGCTGCGCGAGGCTTTCGGGGGGCGGTTTTTCTGGACCGGTTTCTATGTCGTTGATCCGCTGAAACCGGCCGAGCTGGTCGTCGGGCCCTATCAGGGCACGCTGGGCTGTCTGCGTATCCCCTTCGGCCGCGGCGTCTGCGGCGCGGCTGCGGCGACGGGCCAGACCCAGCTGGTCGAGGACGTTCATGCCTTCCCCGGTCATATCGCCTGCGACAGCCGCTCGAATTCGGAGATCGTCGTGCCGGTCTTCGGGCCGGACGGCGCCCTTGCGGCTGTGCTGGACATTGATTCGACGGAATTTGGCGCCTTCGACCTTGTGGACCAGGCCGGCCTCGAGGCGATTTGCGGCGATTTGCTGCGCCTGTGACGCAGAGCCACTCGCTCCTGCTTGCAGGTCAGCCGGTCCATTACCGTCTGCGCCGCAGTCCGCGCCGCACGATCGGCTTTGTCATCAGCCATGACGGGCTGGTGGTGACGGCGCCGGACCGCGTCAGCCTGCGCGAGATTGAAGGCGCCTTGCAGGAAAAATCAGGCTGGATATTGAGCAAGCTTGCCGCCTGGGCCGATCGGCCGCCGCGGCGCGAGCTGGCTTTCGAGACCGGCGATATCCTGCCCTGGCTGGGCGGCGAGCTCAGACTTCAGGTCGAGCCGCGCGGTGTGCGCACGACGCTGCGGCGTGAGGGCGACCGGGTGATGGTGACCGTCGATCCCGAGGCGACCGGCCCCTTGCGGCGACGCGCGATCGGCGCGGCGCTGATCCGCCACTACAAGCGCGAAGGCGAGCATTTCATGACGCCGCGGGTCGAGGCCTTCGCGGCCCGGCTCGACCGGTCGGTGCGCAAGGTCGTCGTCCGCGACCAGAAAAGCCGCTGGGGCTCGTGTGCGCCGGACGGAACCATCCGGCTCAACTGGCGCCTGATGGGCTTTCCCGAACCGCTTGTCGATTATGTCTGCGCGCATGAGGCGGCGCATCTGGTCGAGCCCAATCATTCCGCGGCCTATTGGCGCACCGTCGAGCGCCTGATGCCCGATTGGCGGCTGCACCGTGCGGCCATGCGCCGCGATGCCGATCTGTGGGTCTGGACGCAGGATGCGTGAATACGAAAAGCTTGGACAGTGACCCGCCCCCCGGTTTGTTAATCAATTGGTTAGTTCGAACAACTGTAATGGAAGTAAGGGGATTCGCTGATGTCAGATGATTTTTCATACACGCTCAACGTCACATCGAATGACCGGGTGCTGTCGATCGGGCTTCATGGCGGTTGTCACCTGGAGGCCTCGCTCGTCTCGCTGAGAGCCCTGGCCAAGACCCTTGCAGAGAATCCGCTCGAAGGCTTGCTGATCGATTACAGCCATTATCACCTGACCTTTGAGATGGATGAGTTCGCCCAGATCGCCGATGTGTATTGCAGCGAGTTCCCGGCAGGATTTCCCGTCGCCTTCGTCTATAACGAGGCCGAGGTGGCGCGGGCCATCTATATGACCCGGCGGCTGGAAGAAAGCGGTCGTCCCTGCCGCGCTTTCGAAGCGGCGCCCGCAGCCCTGGCCTGGCTGGAAACCAAGATGCCGCCGGCACTGCCTGCGCCCGGAGCGCAGGGCTCGGCCTCGACCGGTTCCGGACACTAGCGCCCGGCGCCTTCGCCCCCCGATTTCCTCCGTCCCGGCCAACTGAATGGCAATCGATAAAATTGCGATTGGTTTCGTAACGGGATCATCAACCTCGTCTGCCAATGTGTCGGCATGGAGGACGAGTCGATGTCAGACACATTCGGATTTACGACCAAAGTGCTGGAAAAAGGCCGTATTCTTGCGATCGACCTGCACGGTGCGACCGATCTGAAAGCCTCGCTGTCATCGCTGCGTACCCTGGCCACAACATTGGCGGGCACATCCGTTGAGGGTCTGGTGATGGATTATAGTCGTCATCAGGTCACCTATGACATTGACGGGTTTTCCGAGATCGCGAAGGCCTATTGCACCCGTTTCCCCGAGGGTTTTCCGGTCGCCTTCGTCTACAAGCCCGACCAGGTGGCGCGGGTCATTTTCATGACCCGGCGTCTTGAGGAAAGCGGACGGCCGTCGCGGGCTTTCAGCGCCAATGAACTGGCCCTGGAATGGTTGCAGGAAAAGCTCGCCGCAGCCGGGACAGCCACCGACGCCGTCATCGAGGCCCCGGCCATGAAAAGACGGGCTGCGGGCTGATCAGACACGCTGCCCGTCAGGGTTTCAGCTCGCGGTCGAGGAAGTCGAACATGGTGTGCCAGAGATGCACCTGCCGGCCTTCTCCGCGCACGCCGTGACGCTGGCCGGGATAGGTCATCATCTCGAATTGCGAGCCCTGATCCTGCAGCGCGTTATACAGGCGCACCGAATTGGCGAAGATGACATTATCGTCGGCCATGCCGTGCACCAGCAGCAGCGGCGTCTCGTAATTTTCCAGATAAGTGAAGACCGATGAGCGCTCGTAATGGCGGCCATTAATGCGTGGGTCGCCCATATAGCGTTCGGT
>JBNMNI010000205.1:0-3571 GCA_051275375.1 Maricaulis sp.
TTGTTGCCATTATTGCCGTTATTGCTGTCGCGCTCTTCAACACGATCGCTGAAGCGCTCGTATCCGTCGTCGGCAACATCGTCTTCATCATTCTCGATCTGGTCGTCAGGGCCGGCATCGCGGCGCGGCTGACTGGCCTGGATGAGACGGAAATAATGCTCGGCGTGCTGGTAGAGATTCTCTGCCCGCACCCGGTCACCGGCCAGCGAGGCATCGCGGGCAAGCTGAACGTATTTGTCGAAAATCTGGGGAGCATTGCCGCGGATTTTGACTTCCGGACCATTGCTCTCATAGCTGCGATTGGACGGGCTGCTCGGTTTGCGCCCACGTCCGCGCTGGCGCTTATTGTCGCCCGCCCCTGTTTTCCAGCGATTCATATCTGACAAAGTGACCTTGCTGTTCAGTTGCAGGGGCGAGATCTTGCACCCTGATGAAACGAATGATCTTGATTGGTCGGAACAAAACAGGCGGTCGATCCGACCGCGCTAGGCCCCAAAAAGTGGCGCGCCCCGCCTGTTGTCGTAAAACCTAGCCCGCGGCGAAACGGTTTCCAAGCGATTTTAACCGTTGTCCGATCCGGAGCGCCCGAGCACGACGCGATCATGGCCGGCAAGGTCGGGCAGGCATTCCAGCGCCACCAGTCCGGCCGTTTCGGCCAGCGCCATGACCGATGCGGCCTGGTCAAAACCGATCTCCAGCGCGAACCGGCCACCGGGCCGCAAAAGCCGCGGCAGATCGGCGATTATCGCGCGATAGGCATCGAGCCCGTCCTCGCCGCCATCGAGCGCCAGGGCCGGCTCGTGGTCGCGCACTTCCGGCTCGAGACCGGCCAAGATATCGCGCACGATATAGGGCGGGTTGGAGACCACCAGATCGAAGGCGTGATCGTCCAGCGCCGCGCCCCAGCGTCCCAGCACCAGGGTGGCGCGGCCGCCCAGACCACAGGCTTCGAGATTATGCTGTGCCACGGCCAGGGCTGCCGGCGAGAGGTCAATACCCTGGCCGGTCCAGCCCGGCCGCTCGCTGAGCAGCGCCAGCAAAATCGCCCCGGAACCGGTCCCGAGATCGAGCATGTGCAGGGCTGTGTTGTCGCAGCGCGCCAGCACCGCCTCGACCAGCGCCTCGGTATCGGCGCGCGGGGTCAAGACATCGCCCGTGACTTTGAGGTCCAGGGTCCAGAAAGGCTGGGAGCCGAGCACTTGCGACAGGGGAATGCGCTGCAGCCGCTGCCAGGCGAGATCGGCCAGATCGCTGATCTGCTGCCAGGATACCAGTTCGCGTCCGGCGAGCGCGGCTTCCAGCGGCATCGGCGCCAGGGCGCGCTGCAGCAGGAAACGTGATTCGATCGCGCCATCCTCAATCCCCGCCTGAAGCAGCCGGGCGATCAGATCCGCACGCACCGCAGCCAGGTCCAGATCCTGCCAGGCCTGGCGCAAGGGCTGGCTGGGGCGGCGGTCGAAATCGGCGCGGGCCCGGTCGACCAGGCTGTCGAACGGGCCGGCCATGCCTACTCCTCGAGCGCCGCCAGACGGGCGGCCTGGTCTTCGGCGATCAGGGCGATGATCACTTCATCGAGCCCGTCGCCGGCAATGATCTCGTCGAGCTTGTAGAGGGTCAGGTTGATGCGGTGGTCAGAGACGCGGCCCTGGGGGAAGTTATAGGTGCGGATGCGCTCGGAGCGGTCACCGGTGCCGATCTGTCCCTTGCGGTCGGCAGCACGTTCGGCATGGGCCGCCTCGCGCTCCATGTCGTAGAGCTTGGCTTTCAGCAATTCGATCGCGCGGGCACGGTTCTGATGCTGGGATTTTTCCTGGCAGACGACGGCGATCCCGGTCGGCAAATGCGTCATGCGCACGGCCGAATCGGTCTTGTTGACGTGCTGGCCGCCGGCGCCCGAGGCGCGCATGGTATCAACGCGGATCTCGCTCATATTGAGCTCGATATCAATGTCTTCCGGTTGCGGCATGATCGCGACCGTCGCGGCGGAGGTATGGATGCGGCCCTGGCTTTCCGTCGCCGGCACGCGCTGGACACGGTGGACGCCGCTCTCGAATTTCAAACGCCCGAACACGCCATTGCCGGAGATCGAGGCGATGACTTCCTTATAGCCGCCATGATCGCCTTCCGAGGCCGAGGCGAGGTCCCAGCTCCAGCCGCGCAGCAGCGCATAGCGCTCATACATGCGGTAGAGATCGCCGGCGAACAGGGCGGCCTCGTCGCCGCCTGTGCCGGCGCGGATTTCGATCAGGGCGTTGGCGGCGTCGTCCTTGTCCTTGGGCAGGAGCGACAGGCTCATTTCCAGCTCGAGGGCCGGAAGCGTTTCCTTGAGCTCGTAGAATTCCTCGCGCGCCAGATCGGCCATCTCGGCATCGCCGCTTTCCATCATCTCGGCGAGTTCGTCGAGTTCCTGGCGGACGCCACGCAGCGCCTTGGCCCTTTCGGCCACGGGCCGCAGCTCGGCATGCTCCTTGGAGAGCTTGACGATCTCGTTGGAGTCGGTGGCGGCGCCGAGGCGCGCTTCGACCTGGTCGAAACGATCAATCACCTGGGCGAGTCTGGTTGCGGGTGTGTGCATGACGCCTAGATAGCGGCAAAGCAGTCATTACGGAATGCACCTGTCGCAGGGCGAAGCCAGCAGCGCGGATTCCACTCTGGCGTGCAAGCCATTGCCTTCCCCACCCCCATCGCTAGTTTTCATGCCGGGGGAGCCAAGCATGCGACCAGTTCTGCTTCTGCTGGCGGTGATGATGATCGCTGCCGCGATCATCTATTCCGACCATGCCCGGCGGATGGCAGACGCCTTGCCTGCCGTGGCCGGGACGGCCGACGCCGGGCCCCTCATCGCTGAGCCGGGTGTGACCGGTGCCCCCGCCGGTCCGCCGCGCCAGCGCGATCCGCGTCTGGCCCGGATCGCATCCTGCGACGCCACTGCAATGGGCCTGGCCGAGGACATCCGGCCGGGCTGGTGGGATGTGTATAATGATCACCACACCGAGGAGGGCCTGCCCGATTCCGTGCTGCTGGCACGCGCCGAAGCGGGCAATGTCCACGCGATGGCGGTCGCGGGAATGGCCTTCCTGTTGTGGAGCGATGAGGCCGGCAATACCGGCTATGAGGCCGAGGGCATGGCCTGGATCCGGCGCGCGGCCGAGGGCGGCGACCCGACCGCCCAGAATGAACTTGGCTATGCCCATTCAACCGGGCGTCTGGGCCAGGCGCTCGATCGGGAAGAATCGCGAATCTGGCTCGAAAAAGCGATCCGCGGCGGCGATGCGCTGGCCGGCTTCACCCTGGCAACGCTCTATGACGATGGCAGGCTGGCGCCGCGCGCGGGCGAGACGGCATCGGCCGCCGAACTCGCCCTCGCCGCCGACATGCTCGCCGCGCAACGCTGCTATGCCGACTCGATCGACCGGATCGCCGACCGCATGTTGCGCGGCCGGCTTCTGCCGCGCGATCTCGCCACGGCCGGCTATTTGCGCCGCAAGACACACGACTTCCGCGAAGCCCGTGCCTCCCGATCCTAGAGCATTTTCATCGAAATAAAAGTCAATGAAAATGCTCTATCTCT
>JBNMNI010000206.1:0-3540 GCA_051275375.1 Maricaulis sp.
AAGGATGTCGAGGGCTGGTGTTCGCAATTTGCCGGGCTGGCGCGTCGCCTGATCGCCGTCGAGTTCAAGGCCGGGCGCGGCGGCTCGCAATCGGCTGAACATGTCGCGGCCTGCTCCAATTCCGTCGGCCTGAAGGCCGATGTCGCGGCCAGCCTCATCCTGGCGATGAAGAATGCCGCCAAGGAAGTGCCCGCCCCGCGCATACTGATCGGCGGCTCGCTCTATCTCGCCGGCGAAGCGCTGGCGCTGGGAGGGGCGGCACCGCATCAGACGCCGGGCTGAGCCGCAGGCCGGGCCGGCTGCATCCAATCTGCCCGCCGGGCGCATCATGAACCTGTCACTCACTTTGAACCCGGACAGGATCCTCAATGCCCCGACATCCGCTTTTCGCCGCCTCATTGCTGGCGCTGACCCTGGCTGCGCCGGGCTTTGCCCAGGACACGCAGGCGCATGCCGATTTCCCCGCCCTTGCCGACGCCATCAATTCGGCGATGCACGCGCATCATTACAATCCCGCCGAACTGGATAGCGCGGCCTATCTGGCCGTCGAGCAAGCGGTGCGCGATCTGGCGCAAAGCGCCAGCACAGACGAGGAATTCAAGGACGGCTTCGAGGCGATCTGGGATGAAGGCCCCTTCTCCCATGTCGATCTGCGGCATGAAGACCGCGATGCCGAGGCGATCACTGACTGGATCGACACACTGCGTATTGGCGGCGGCGGCGCTTCGCTGAGCTGGGATGGCGATATCGCCGTGCTGACCGTCAATACGATGATGGGGATCGATACGATCGAGGAGATCGAGGCCGCCTATGACGAGATCGCGACCCACGAGACGTCGGCCCTGATCATTGATCTGCGCGCCAATCGCGGCGGCATGTTTGCCTTCAAACCCCTGGTCGAGCACGTGCTCGATGCGCCGCTGGATATCGGTGTCTTCGTGTCCCAGGGCTGGAATGCCGGCATGGATCGCGCGCCCGGGCCCCGGGACATCGCCGGTGTCGAACCCTGGACCGGCTGGTCGATCCGCGATTTCTGGGATTCGGCCCAGTCCAATGACCTCACACTGGCGCGCCTCAATCCGGATGGGCCGCATTATGGCGGGCCTGTCTATGTCCTGGTCAGCGAGCGGACCGCCAGTGCCGCAGAGATCGCCGCCGATGCGCTGCAAGCTTCGGGGCGCGCCACCCTGATCGGCCATGCGACCGCCGGGCAGATGCTGTCGCAGCGTGTCTATGACATGCCGGGCGGCTTCCAGCTCTATCTGCCGATTGCCGATTATTACTCCCTCGCCAGCGGACGCATTGAAGGCGTCGGCCTGACGCCGGACATGCCTCAAGACGCGCAAACGGCGCTCGATACGGCTCTTGCACTGGCCCGGCCATAGAAGGCTGATCTGAAACGGTCATAAAAAAACGGGCTCCTGCAAGGGAGCCCGTCTTTATGTCTGGTGACCGCCTGTCGGCGAATGCCGCCCGGACTACGCCGAGAGTGTCTCGCGAACCCATTCGGTGATCTTGCCCTTGGCCATGGCACCGATCTTGGTCGAGGCCACCTGGCCGCCCTTGAAAATCATCAGTGTCGGGATGCCGCGAACGCCATACTTGCCCGGCGTCATCGGATGATCATCGATATTCACCTTGGCGACGGTGAGCTCGCCGGCCATTTCCTCGGCCAATTCCTCAAGCGCGGGTGCAATCTGCTTGCACGGACCGCACCATTCGGCCCAGAAATCCACCAGCACGGGACGATCCGCGTTGAGGACGTCAGACTCGAAGGAATCATCGCTGACCGCTTTCGTCGCCATGGGGGCTACTCCTTTGTTCGGGGCGAGCCCGGTCGTTCCGGACTCACTGGATAAGGCGCTGAGGTAAGCAGCGCCGGGGCAATCGTCAAGAGTTTGCACCTGACAGGACGCCATCCATCAACTCTGCCGGGAGTTCCATCAGCCGCGCCGCATCGGTCCACAGCAGGGCGCAACGCACCGTCTTGCCCGGATGCAGGCTGCGAAGCAGGGCACGATAGGCGGCCATCTGGCCGAGATAGACCCGCGCAACCCCGCCGACATCGGACGGTGGCGGACGATTGGTCTTGTAGTCGACGATCAGAACTTCGTGATCGGTCACCACCAGCCGGTCGACCTGGCCGCGAACCTTGGTGCCCGGCGGCAGGCCGGGCGCGGTTCCGGTCAGCGCCACTTCGGCCCGGCTGCCCGGTCCGAACAGGGCTGCGAAATCGGGATGACCGAGAATCCCCAGCGCCTCCTCGATGATGACAGAGCGCATGCCTTCATCGAGATCCGGCTGCGCGGCGACAAAGCGGCTGGCCGCATCGCGCCGCCGGTCCGGATCGAGATCGGGCAGGGTTTCGAGCAGTTTGTGGATGACTTCGCCGCGCCGGAAACGCTGGCCGCCCGGATCGAGCAGGGGCGAGATGACCGTCTCCGCCGCCTCATCACCGGCCAGCAGGCGCGAGGGCGCGATCGCCCGCAACCCGCCCGCTTCGGCCAGGGCCGGCTCGACCGCCCAGCCGGGCACAGGAACGGCCAGACCCGCATCACGATCATGCGGCCCCAAAGCCGCTGGCTGTTCGCCCAGCCGCAAGCCGGCGCCAATCCCCTCGACACGCGCCGCGAGCGGTGTGTCGAATTCGGCCCAGTCCTCGCCGCTCCATTGCGCCGCCAATTGGGAATACCAGCTATCCTTGGCCACCGACCCGCCTGCGCCATTGCCCTGGCGCCAGCCGCAAACGATCAGGCGATCCCGCGCCCGCGTCAGGGCAACATAAAGCAGGCGGCCGTGCTCGGCCTGGACCTTGGCCGCAGCCAGCTCGCGCAATTCGGCCACGACGGGCGGATCCTCGGCCTTGCGCTGCGACCAGATCAGACCGGTTTCGGGATGGCCGAAGATCGGCTCGCCCTTGCCGGTCGTTGGCGAGCGGGTCGTGTCGGGCAGAATGATGACGGGCCGCTCAAGCCCCTTGGAGGCGTGAACCGTCATCACCTGCACTTCATCGCGGTCAGTGCTCATCTCGCGCTTGAGCTGGGTCTCTTCGCCCTGCAATGAAGCAATAAAACTCGCCATCGCACCGCCATGCTCGCGCTCATGCTCCAGGGCGCGCCCGAGGAAGACTTCCGCCGGATCGCGCGCTTCCTCGCCCAGCCGCGCCAGCACCCGTGCCCAGCGGCTCTCGCCGGTCGGGGTGCGCGCATTGAGGAAGCCGCAATAGACATCGTAAAGCCCCTCGCTATCGGCCTTGTTGCGCCAGCTTGTCAGCGCCGCCTTCGCTTCGGCAAAGCGCGGATCGGTCGAGGTGAAGAGCGCATTCCACAGGGCGCCGCGATTTGTGTTGCGGCGGCTGCCGGCGAGGTCGAACAGGGCCGCATCATCGATCGGCGGCACCGCGCTGGCGACCGGATCAAAAAAGGGTGATTTGAGCAATTCGGCCAAGGCCAGATCATCACCCGGCGTGATCGCCAGCCGGCCCAGCGCCAGCAAATCCTTCACCACCGTCTGCTCGCGCAGCACCATGCGGTCGGCGCC
>JBNMNI010000207.1:0-3530 GCA_051275375.1 Maricaulis sp.
GTCGCGCTCGCCGATGGCGATGGCCGCATGCTCGCCATCCGGCCGCGCATCACCGGCGCCTTGCCCGGCACGCCGCTGGCCGAGCGCTTTGGCCTCACTCACAGCTACATCCAGCAACTCGCCGCCGGCAGTGGCGGCGCCAGCTCGCAGGCGCATTTCGGCGAGGAACAGGTAACCTTCGCGGTGGCGCCGATCTCGGGCACCGATCTGCACGTCTATGCCCTGGGCGCGATGCGCATCAACCAGAATGCCTGGTACCGCACCATTTCCTTCTACGGGCTGATGTTCATCGCCCCGATCTTCGTCGCCATGGGTTTGAGTGCGCTGGTCTTCATGCAGATGGGCCGTCTGCGTTCGACACGGCAGCAACTGGCCGACAATGAACAGCGCTTCCGCTTCGCCATCGAGGGCGCCCGCTGCGGCGTCTGGGACTGGAATCCCGACGCCGATACGGTCTTCGTCACCGACTCGCTGGCGCGCATCCTCGGTCTGGGCGATGCGATGCAGTGCACCGGCACCGAATTCCTCAAACTCTTCAGTCGCTCGGACCGCGAAAAACTTCGTACCGCGATGCGCGGTGCACCGACCGGCGGCGAGGTTGATCTGGAAGTTCTCGCCGCCTCGGCCCCGGTCTGGCTGCAAATGCGCGGCGGTATTCTCAACGAGGCCGGCGACGCCACCAAGGCGCGCATTGTCGGCGTCGCCATCGACGTCACCGACCGCAAGGGCGCCCAGGCCCGCGTCGTCGCGGCGGAAACCCGCCTGCGCGCGGCACTGGAATCGATGACGGAATCTTTCGTGCTGTGGGATTCGCGCCAGCGCCTCGTCTTGTGGAATCGCAAATTCCGCGACCTGTTCAACTTTTCCGACGGCCGGCTGAAACCCGGCATGTCCTACGGCGCTGTCGAGCAGGCCGCCGCGCGCGCCATCAAGGCTGTGCATGGCGATACCGACGGCACCGAGACCTATGAGATCGAACTCGCCGACGGGCGCTGGCTGCACTATTCCGAGCGCGCCACCGCCGATGGCGGCCTGGTCAGCGTCGGCGCCGACATTACCGATCTCAAGCATCACGAAGCCGCACTGACTGAAAACGAGTCCCAGCTGCGCAAGACTGTCGAGGACGTAAGGCGCAGCCAGGCCCGCATCGCCGATCTGGCGAAGAAATACGAGGAAGAGAAGATCCGCGCCGAGGAGGCCAACCGCTCGAAGAGCGAATTCCTCGCCAATATGAGCCATGAGCTGCGCACGCCGCTCAACGCCATTAACGGGTTTTCCGAAATCATGTTGCGCGAAATGTTCGGTCCGATCGGCGACAAGCGCTATGTCGGCTATATGAAGGACATTCTCGGCTCCGGCCAGCATCTGCTCGAATTGATCAATGACATTCTCGACATGTCCAAGATCGAAGCCGGCAAGATGCAGCTCCAGACCGAGCCGACCGATGCGGCCGATCTGGTCGAGCAATGTGTGCGCATCGTGCGCGGCCGCGCCGAGGAAAAGCGCCTGCGCCTGCATGCCGATGTGTCTGATTTGCCGGAGATCGAGGTCGATCCGCGCGCCTTCAAACAGGTGATGATCAATCTGGTGTCCAACGCCGTGAAATTTACCCCCGAAGGCGGGCGCGTCACCATTCGCGGCTTCATGTCAGGGCTGGGCGTGGCCTTCCAGGTCTCCGATACCGGTATCGGGATCGCGGCCGAGGATCTGCCGCGACTGGGGCGTCCGTTCGAACAGATCGAGAGCCAGCACTCCAAGAGCCATCAGGGCTCCGGTCTTGGCCTGGCGCTGTCGAAATCCCTGATCGAACTGCATGGCGGCACGCTGTCGATCGATTCGAAACTCGGCGAAGGCACGACCGTCAGTTTTGTGCTGCCCATCAGCCAGGACCAGCCGATACGGTCTGATGCCACCCCGGCCGCTCCGGCCGTCTCGAGCTTTCAGGCGCTGGACGATGGTAGCGGCGATATCGGCTATGAGGACGAATTCGTCGACCCGCCGCAGCAATCCCGGCAGGCGGCCAGCGAATAGGCGACCGCTTTCCGACCGTGAAATCGCCGCCGCAATCCAAGCCAGGCCGAAATATCACAGGCCAAAACATCTCAGGAACCAAAAGGCCCTAGCGGCGCTCCGGCCCATCAGGCCGGTCGTGCGGGCCGCCGCGCTCATGACGCCCGAAGCCCGGGCGGTGGCCTTCGAAGGGTTCACGGCGTCCGGCTTCCAGCGCCGCAGCGCGATCGGCGGGATCAAGCCCGGCGAGAATCTCGATCAGCGAGGCCTCCATCTGCGTCTCGAGGCCGAGGCGGATCTCCCGCACCCGCCCGAGTGCAGCCTGTGCCGCTTCAGCATCGAAGGGCTCGGCCGCCAGCATCGCATCAGCCTGACGGCGCGCCTCGAAGACCTCGCGGCCGATGGCGCGCATCGCTTCCATATTCTCGTGCATGCGGCGATCGGCGATCGCGCGCTCTTCCTCGGGCAAGGCCGCCAGGAAGCCGCGCACATCGAAACGGCCGGACATCGGGCCCTCACGCGGCGGCCCCGCCATCTCGCCGCGATCATGCATGATCCGCCAGGACGGTCCGTCAGCGCTTCTGTGCAGCAAAAAGCCGATCAGCGCACCATTCACGAGAACGGAGACCAGCAGGGCAGCAATCCAGGGTGTTGGCGATCTCATGCGTCTACTCCCAGCCAATCCACCCAGTCCTGGTCAAGACCGGTCAGGGCATCGGCATAATACGTCTCGACATCGTCGGCCGGTGCCATCAGGGCGCCGCTGGAAAAACCGAGCATGACGCCCAAAATCAGTGCGGCCGCTGCCGCAAGCGCGGGGGCGCGCCACGCGCGAACCGGTAATTGTTCCAGGCTGCGCAGGATGCGGCGCTCGAGCAATTCGCCCGGTTGCCGCCCGGCAGGGCCAAGCAGATCGTCCAGCCCGGCCTCGAGTGCCAGTGCCGAGGCGAGGCGCGCGCGGTTCGCTGCAGCAAAGGCCTGCGCCTGCACCCGTTCGGCTGCCGGCCAGCGCGCTGGATTGGCACCATAGGCGCTCAGGATCTGGTGGAATCGTTCTTCGGTCATGGCTCTGTACCTGTTTGCGATGCCTGGGCTCCCCGATAGCCCGACATCAATTCTCCGGCTTCCCCGATCAGTAGCGATCTGAGATTCCGCCGTCCCCGTGCGAGCAGGGATTCGAGGGCATCGACACTGACCGACAGGATGTCAGCCGCATCGATATTGCTCATTTCCTGGAAATGCACGAGTTCCATCGCCTGGCGCTGCCGCTCGGGCAATTGCGCCATGGCCTGCGATACCCGGTTTTCCGTCTCCGCCCTGACAAGGACGCTCTCCTGATCCGGGGCCGGGTCACGCCGGTCGGGCAGGATTTCCGGCAGAACCTCGCGCTGCTTGCGGCGGCGGTCATGACAGAGATTGATCGCGATCCGGCTCATCCAGGTCGAGACCTGGGCGCGTCCGGGCTGCCAGCGCGCCGCCGCCTGCCAGACCCGGATAAACGTCTCCTGGGCGATATCCTC
>JBNMNI010000208.1:0-3530 GCA_051275375.1 Maricaulis sp.
GCGGATCGATCGTGCCGGTATCCTTGGCGAGGTTGAGGTGGCGCACCCTGTGTTCGCCTCCGGCGCCATAAATGCAGCCGCGCTCCTCGCCGATGAAGGATTCATTGTCGAAACATCCCGAGATCAACCCGTCGGGGAAGGCGGGATCGGCAGTGCGCAGATCAAGCCAGGGTGAGCGGCCGCTATGGCCCAGTCCCGGAGGGTTCTCGATCCCGACTGGCTGGCTGGGATCAGGCCGGTCGACCCAGTTGGAGTGGGAATAGAAATCCTGGCCGGCATGCAGGATCAGGCCGAGATGAGCGAGGATATTGCACTTGGCTCGGCCGTGCTCGCTGCCGGCATAAACACAATCGATATAGCTGGGGATCTGGCTGCCACGGATCTCGCCATCCTCATCGAGCAAGGCGGCGGCATCGAGCACGGCGTGATCCAGATTGGACATCATTTCGGAGCGGCACTCGATTAGCGAGGCCTGGGCCTCGGCGGCGCTGCGCGGATAGCCCGACACGTCAAAATAATCGCCGGCGCTGCAATGGGCATAGGAGGTGAGCATGCCGCGGCCGCGGTCCGGCGCGCCGACCGCCCCGAAGCTGCCCTCCGCGCCGGCAAGGCTGTCCAGCGTGTCGGGTTCGAAACAGGCATCGCCCGAGCGGCCATTATCGCAGGCCAGCGCGTGACGGGTGATGCGCCCGTGTTCGGCATCCTGGCCCATGCCACGCACGGTGCCATAGGCGAAGGTGGCGACCGGCACGAGGCCGGCGATGGCCAGGGTCGTGGCGGCGAGGATTGCGAGGCGGTGGCGGGCCTGTTTCATCGGGTGTCCTTGCTTTGCAGAAGGCCCGGCATGATCGGCTGGCCCCAAACGCAGCACCCTCTAGCGATCTGGCCGGGAAGTCACGGCAAAATCGGAAAATTCCGGACACGCCCGGCCTGCCGGCTCAATCCTCCCCGAAGGAATAGGGCGAGGCGCGCAATTGGTAGAGATCCATGTGGAGCTTGCGATTGAGCGGCGGGAAGGCGCGTTGGGCACAATCCTCGCGCTCGCACAGGCGGCAGGCAATCCCGACCGGCTGCACCCGGCTGCCCTCCAGCCCGTCGGCATGCACGATCTTTTCGGCATGGGCCCAGTCGCAACCCAGCGCGATGGCGTGGATCACCGGGCGCTGCCCGATCGGCGCCGAGCTGACCTGCCCGCGGGCAATCGACAGATTGCGCGTGCCGTCGGGCAATTCGAAGGCCTGTACCAGCAAGCGGTCGGGCTGGGACAGGGCGTCATAGAGATTCCATTTCGGACAGCCACCGCCGGAGCGCGCGAAGGGCATGATGCCGCCGCCGAAACGCTTGGAGACATTGCCCGCCTGGTCGACCCGGATCATGAAGAAGGGCAGGCCGCGTGCGCCCGGGCGCTGCAGGGTGGTGAGGCGGTGGCAAACCTGTTCGAAACTGACCTCGAAACGACGCTGCAACCGGTCGACATCATAGCGCGTGTCCTCGGCGATTTTCAGCGTCTCGGCATAGGGCATGTGGACGGCGCCGGCGAAATAATTCGCCAGGCCGATGCGGTACAGCTTGCGCGCCTCGTCGGAGGGCAGATTGGCGCTTTCGCACAGCGCGTCCAGCGTTTCGCCCTGCTCGAGCGAGGCCAGCACGACCGCCATGTTGAAGGAGCGCGACCCCGGTGCCAGCGCCTCGGACAGGAGCAGGCGGCGGCCGTGGAAGTCGAGACGGCGGCGGGCGCCGGCCATGATCGTCTCGTCCAGGATGCGGACGGCGAATCCATGCCGTTCCAGCAAATGCCGGGAGAGGGCGCTTTCGCATTGGCGCGGCCGGATGCCGGCCTGTTCGATCAGCGCCTCGGCGGCGGCTTCCAGTTCGGGGAAGTGGTTATGGCGCGCATCGAGGGCATCGCGCACGCTCTCCAGCACCGCGCCCGGACCACCCTGGGCCGAACCCGCCCCGGAAAAGCGGCTCGCCAGATCGGCCGTCACCGCATTGGTCTCGCGATAGGATTGGTAAAGGCGCGCGAAGGCCTCCGCGACGCGCGGATGCGCCTCGGCCAGCTCGTTGAGCTCGATCCGGTCCAGCTCCATGCCGGCGAGCAGTGGATCGGAAGCGGCCTCGCGCAGATCGGAGAGCAATTGCTTGTCGGATTCCTGGGCAAAGGCGCGCACATCGACATCGAAGGTGTCGGCCAGGGATAACAGGACGCGCGCGGTGACCGGGCGCTGATTGCGCTCCAGCAGGTTGAGATAGCTGGCCGACAGGCCGAGCGCCGTGGCAGCTTCGGCCTGGGTCAGACCGCGTTCGCGCCTCAGGCGCCGCAATCGGGCGCCGGCGAAGATCTTCTCGAATGACTGGGATTCGCTCATGATTTGTGCCAAACTTTACAGGGTTACATCACGACAATGTAATTTGTATACACCGTGTCCGCTTTCTATGGAAGGCTTTGTGGACAGGGATAATTCAGTTTGACACCTTGAGGGCAATTCAACTCTCACAGTTATGGTGACAAAAATGACAAGCTTCAAAGATCTGGTTCCCGGTGCCGCAGCCGACCGTTTTGACGGTATCGAGCGCGGCTATGGCGTCGAAGACGTTCTCAAGCTGCGCGGCTCGGTCCAGATCAGCAATACGCTGGCCGAACGCGGTGCCGAGAAGCTCTGGGGCTTGTTGAAGACCGAGCCTTACATCAATGCGCTCGGTGCCATGTCGGGTAATCAGGCGATGCAGCAGGTTCGCGCCGGGCTGAAGGCGATCTATCTGTCGGGCTGGCAGGTTGCCGCTGACGCCAATGTCGCCGGGGCGATGTATCCCGACCAGTCGCTCTACCCGGCCAATTCCGGCCCCGAGCTGGCGCGCAAGATCAATCGCACCCTGCAGCGCGCCGACCAGGTTGAATTCTCCGAAGGCAAGGTGACCCGGGACTGGTTCGCGCCAATCGTCGCCGATGCCGAGGCCGGTTTTGGCGGGCCGCTCAACTGTTTCGAGATCATGAAGGCCTATATCGAGGCGGGCGCCGCCGGCGTTCACTTCGAAGACCAGCTCGCTTCGGAAAAGAAATGCGGCCATCTCGGCGGCAAGGTTCTGATCCCGACCCAGGCGCATGAGCGCAATCTGATCGCCGCACGTCTCGCCGCCGACGTGATGGGCGTGTCGACCATCACCGTCGCCCGCACCGATGCCGAGAGCGCCAAACTCCTGACCTCCGATATCGACGAGCGCGATCATCCCTTCATCGATTTCGAGGCCGGCCGCACGCCGGAAGGTTTCTTCCGGATCAAGGACGGCGTCGGCGTCGATCATTGCATCGCGCGCTCGATCGAATACGGCAAATATGCCGACCTGTTGTGGTGGGAGACCTCCAAGCCGAATCTCGACGAGGCGCGCCGCTTCGCCGAGGCCGTGCACAAGGTCTATCCCGGCAAGATGATGGCCTATAATTGTTCGCCAAGCTTCAACTGGGAAGCCAATCTCGACCGCGAAACCATCGCCAAATATCAGCGTGAGCTCGGCGCGATGGGGTATAAATA
>JBNMNI010000209.1:0-3528 GCA_051275375.1 Maricaulis sp.
TGCGCTTTCGTGACCGGGCCATAAAGGCCGGTATCGCGATCCCGATCGTGCCGGGCATCATGCTGCAGCCCAATTTCAAGGGCCTCACCCGTATCGCCGGCCTGTGCAATACCCACATTCCCGACCGGGTCCACCGCCATTTCGACGGGCTCGACGAGGATGCCGCGACGCGGCAATTGGTCACCGCCCACCTGGCGGCGCAATTATGCGGCGATCTGCGCGAAGCCGGTGTGAATGACTTCCACTTCTACACCCTCAACCGGGCCGAACTCGCTTTGTCGACTTGCCATCTGCTCGGCGTCAAACCGAACATCGCCGCGGAAATCGCGGCATGACGGCTCGCACCGACCGGCTGGCGGCGCTCGAGCGCATCGCGCGCGACCGAATCCTGATTCTCGACGGGGCGATGGGCACCCAGATCCAGGACCTCAAGCTTGACGAGGCCGGCTATCGCGGCCAGCGCTTCGTCGACTGGCCGGCTTTGATCAAGGGTAATAATGACATCCTCAATCTGAGTGCCCCCGAGGCGGTCAAGGCGATCCATCACGCCTATTTCGCAGCCGGGGCCGATATCGCGGAAACCAATACCTTCTCCTCGACCTCGATCGCGCAGGCCGATTACAAAATGCAGGATCTGGCACCGGAGATAGCCCGCGAGGGGGCCCGGCTGGCGCGCGAGAGTGCTGACGAGCAGGAGTCCCTGACCGGTTCACCCAGGGGCGTTGCCGGGGCGATCGGGCCGACCAACAAGACCCTGTCAATCTCGCCCCAGGTCAATGATCCGGGCTATCGCGAGGTCGATTTCGACCAGGTCCGGCTGAGCTATGCCGAACAGGCGCGCGCCATGGCCGATCATGTCGATTTCTTCCTCGTCGAGACGATTTTCGACACGCTCAATGCCAAGGCGGCGATCAAGGCGCTGATCGATCTGCGTACCGAGGAGGGGATTGATCGCCCGATTATGCTGTCAGGCACGATTACCGACAGATCCGGCCGCACCCTGTCGGGCCAGACAGCGAGTGCCTTCTGGTATTCGGTCCGCCATGCCAAGCCCTGGGCGATAGGGCTCAATTGCGCCCTCGGTGCCGATGAGCTGCGGCCCTATATCGTCGAGCTCTCGCGCATCGTCGATACGCGCATTCTCGCCTATCCCAATGCCGGCCTGCCCAATGATATGGGCGAGTATGACGAGACGCCCGACCAGACCGCGGCGCATCTGGGCGAATGGGCCCGCTCCGGCCTGGTCAATATCCTGGGCGGTTGCTGCGGCACGACGCCGGCGCATATCCGCGCCATTGCGGCTGCAGCCGCCGATGCTCCACCCCACCGGCCCGTGCGCCGCGAGCGCGCCATGCATCTCGCCGGCCTTGAGCCGTTTGAACTCTCAGCCTGAGATAATTTGCCCATGACCACGTCTGTCTCAACTTTCGTCAATGTCGGCGAACGCACCAATGTGACCGGCTCGGCCGTGTTTCGCCGTCTGATCACCGAGGGCGATTACGGCGCAGCTGTCGCGGTGGCACGCCAGCAGGTCGAGAATGGTGCCCAGATCATCGATATCAATATGGATGAGGGTCTGCTCGACAGTGTCGAAGCGATGACGATTTTCATGCGCCTGATTGCAGTCGAGCCCGATGTGGCGCGGGTGCCGGTGATGATCGACAGCTCCAAATGGGAGGTGATCGAGGCCGGGCTGAAGAACACGCAAGGCAAGCCGATCGTCAATTCGATCAGCCTGAAAGAGGGCGAGGCAACCTTCCTCAAACAGGCGCGCCTGTGCCAGGCCTATGGTGCCGCCGTGGTTGTGATGGCTTTCGACGAGGCCGGTCAGGCCGACACCGCCGAGCGCAAGGTCGCGATCTGCAAGCGTGCCTATGAGCTGCTCGTCAACACGGTTGGCTTTGCCCCGGAAGACATCATCTTTGATCCCAATATTTTCGCCGTCGCGACCGGGATCGATGAGCATAATGATTATGCCGTCGCCTTCATCGAGGCGACGCGCCGCATCCGCAAGGAATTGCCCGGCTGCCATGTCTCCGGCGGGCTGTCGAATGTCTCCTTTTCCTTTCGCGGCAATGAACCGGTGCGCCGGGCCATGCACACCGTCTTCCTCTACCACGCCATCCATGCCGGCATGGATATGGGCATCGTCAATGCCGGCCAGCTCGATATTTACGACGATATCGAGCCGAAGCTGCGCGAGCTGGTCGAGGATGTCATCCTCAACCGGCGGCCCGATGCCACTGACCGCCTGCTGACCGAGGCCGAGACCTATCGCGATAGTGGCGGCGCCCGCACGAAGGAACGCGATCTCGCCTGGCGCGAGGCACCGGTCAATGAACGCATCAAGCATGCGCTGGTTCACGGCCTCAATGAATTCATCGTCGCCGATGCCGAAGAGGCGCGCCAGCTGGCCGCGCGGCCGCTGCATGTGATCGAAGGCCCGTTGATGGACGGGATGAATATCGTTGGAGACCTGTTCGGCGATGGCCGCATGTTCCTGCCCCAGGTCGTCAAGTCGGCGCGGGTCATGAAGCAGGCCGTCGCCCATCTCATCCCCTTCATGGAAGCCGAGAAGGAGGCCGCCGGCGAGGCGCAATCCTCCGCCGGCAAGATCGTGATGGCGACGGTGAAGGGCGATGTCCACGATATCGGCAAGAATATCGTCGGCGTGGTGCTGCAATGTAATGGCTATGAGGTGATCGATCTCGGCGTGATGGTGCCATGCGAGACCATTCTCGATACGGCCCTGCGCGAAAAGGCCGATGTGATCGGCCTGTCCGGTCTGATCACGCCCTCGCTGGACGAGATGGTGTTTGTCGCCTCCGAGATGGAGCGACGCAATATCACTCTGCCCCTGATGATTGGCGGCGCCACCACCAGCCCGGCCCATACCGCCGTCAAGATCGACCCAGTGATCTCCGTCGCCCCGGTTATCCATGTGCTCGATGCCAGCCGCGCCGTCGGTGTGGTGTCGAAACTTCTGTCTGATGGCCGCGATGCCTATGCCCTGGCCGTGCGCGAGGATCTGGCGAAAATCCGTGAACGCCGCTTGGCCGCCCGTTCCAAAAAGGCGCGCCTGCCGCTGGCAAAGGCACGGGCGAATGCCTGGGATTGCGACTGGTCAGCCTATCAACCGCCCAGACCTGCCTTTCTCGGTGCCAAATCCTTTTCGCCCTCGGTCAAGACCCTGATCGACTATATCGACTGGACTCCCTTCTTCTTCACCTGGGAGCTGAAGGGCAGCTATCCGGCGATTTTCGACGATCCCAAGCGCGGCGCCGTGGCGCGTGACCTGTTCAAGGACGCGCAGGCCATGCTCAAGCGCATGGTCGATGAGGATCTGCTGGCGCCGCAGGCCGTGTGCGGCTTCTGGCCAGCCAATCGGATCGGCGATGATGCCGTGCTCTATACCGACGAAAGCCGCAAGGCGAAGCTTGAGACCTTCTACGGTTTGCGCCAGCAGGCGGCGAAGGATAATGACCGGCCGCATCTGTCCCAGTTCGACTTTCTCGCACCGCCAGGCCA
>JBNMNI010000210.1:0-3527 GCA_051275375.1 Maricaulis sp.
TTCGAGACCTGGCTGATGCTGCGCGGCCTGCGCACGCTCTGGGTCCGCTTTGCGCGCCAGAGCGAAACCGCGATGTATCTCGCCGAAAAGCTCACAGCTCACCCTGCCCTGGGCCCGGTGCTCTATCCCGGCCTGCCCACCCATCCCGGCCACGCCATCGCGGCGCGCCAGATGACCGGCGGATTTGGTGGCCTGTTTTCGCTCAGGCTCAAGGGTGGCTACGAGGCGGCGCGCAAGCTCGCCTCGGGCACCCGGCTCTTCATCCAGGCGACCTCGCTGGGCGGCGTCGAGAGCCTGATCGAGCATCGCAAACCCATCGAAGGCCCGGCCAGCCCGACGCCGGATGATCTGGTGCGCGTCTCGGTCGGACTGGAGCGGCCAGAAGACTTGCTGGCCGATCTGGAACAGGCGCTGGCGCGCGCCGGCTGACCCAAAGGTCAAACCCCAGATTTAGCGCATCATTGGTAGTGATCCACAACATCTTGGAGAATTGCCCTTGCATCTCCTTCAGTATCGGGCGTAACGTCCGGACATGTGTTGTGGTTCACGGGCGTTGTTTCAATAAACACTCTGGGGAGAGACACATGTCACTGGACAAAATTATCTGGGCCATTGCGGCGATCGTCGCAATCCTGTTCGCCTTCATCACATTCGAAATGGCAGGCCTGATCCTGGCAGTCGTTGGTCTGGTCAGCGGTTATTTCATCAAGGGCGATCATCGCCGCGCCGTCATCCTGGCCGCGATCTTCCTGATGGGCGGGGCCGGTGCACTGGGCGCCATCCCGACGGCCGGCGCGTATCTCACCGCCATCTTCACCAATTACGGTGCGGTGCTGTCAGCGGCTTCGCTGATGGTGATTGTGATGGCCACACTCGAACGCCTCATTCCCGGCATGTCGAGCGAATAGCCCGACGCCTTGATGCCTGCGACTGCAAAGAGCCCCGGGTTTTGCCCGGGGCTCTTTTGCATCTGGGCCGAATTGACGTCCGCGGCGGCGGCGTCTAACAAGCCAACACCATCAATCGGAGCGTTTATGCGCCTTATATCTGAGTCCTGATACGGCCCGCGAGTTTTGCGGGCTGGTTTGAAAACCCCACTCCGCCTGGCCATGCCGGCGCGGAAATATTTTCTATTTCAGGAACAGACCATTGAAAAACATCCAAAACCTACGCCTTCGCCCGGCCACGCCGGACGATATCAATCCCCTGACGGCCCTCTCCTACAAGACGATCCGGGTCAAATATCCCGAACTGATCGGCGCGGAGACAGTCGAGGGCTACATCGCCTCCGGCGCGGTGCTGCAATACTACACCGAGCGCAACGCCTTCACGCGTGTCGCTGAACTTGACGGCGAAGTGATCGGCGCCTGTGCGGTGCGCGATCATTGTATCGATCTGATGATGGTCACACTCGACCGGCATCGCAGCGGTGTCGGTTCAGCGCTTCTGACCGAGGCCGAAGCCATCCTGTTTGCCGAGCATGATTTGATCAGCCTCGACAGCTTCGCCGACAATGCCCAGGCGGTCGATTTCTACGCCAAGCATGGCTGGGTGGCGCAGGAGCAGTTCATCGACCCCGATAGCGGCATCGCCATGGTGCGCATGACCAAACAGCGCAGCGCATAACGCATATGGCCCGGCGCAATCCTTGCGATAGTGCCGGGCCAGACCGCCTCGGCTGCCTGCAGGTTCAATCGCCGTGCATGATCGCCGGCAAGGACCATTTGAACTGGATGGCGCAGCCGCGCAGCACGAAGGCCAGCACAGCGGCAAAGATGGTCACCAGGCTCGGATCGAGCCCGATCGCCATGCCCGCGACATAGGCCGCCGCACCGGCCAGGGCCGCAAGCGCATAGATATCCTCGCGCAGCACCAGTGGCACATCATTGACGATGATATCGCGCAGCAGGCCACCGAAGGCCGCGCTCATCACCCCGGTCAGAAGCGCAATCGTCCAGTGCGCCCCGGCATCGAGACCGGCGCGGGCGCCGAGCACGCAAAACACCGCCAGCCCGACCGCATCGGCCCAGATCAGCACGACGCGCCGCGTCGCCAGCCATTGCGCGCCGGGTGCCAGGAAATAGCCGAGCAGTGCCCCGCCCAGCCCGATCCAGAGATATTTCGGCTCGACGATCCAGTAGACCGGCAGATTGCCCAGCAGTACATCGCGCAGCGTTCCACCGCCCATGCCCGCCACGGCGCCCAGGATCGCCGCGCCGAACGGGTCGAGGGATTTGCGCGCCGCCAGCATGCCGCCGGAAAAGGCGAAAAACCCGATCCCGGCGAAATCGAGGATCAGGAAAACCGTGTCGACATTCATGACTGAGCCGGCCCTGACCGAGCCGGGCGGTTCGCCTGCGCCAGCCGGCGCCGGGCCTGCTCGAACAGCAGGAGATCGGCCAGGTCGCGCGCCCGCCAGGCTGCCGCCATCTGGACCCCGGCCAGCAGCATCCAGCACCCGAGCACGCCGAACAGCGTTTCCAGCTGGCCAAACCCGACCTGTTCCCAGACGTCCGGCTGGACCTCATTGATCGCGATCACGGTGCCGACCGGTACCGTGATCAGCAAGAGGGCCGTGACGCGGAAAATTCGCTCAATCCGGTTCGCATTCAGCTCGGAATAGACCTGCAGGAAGTCGATCTGGGAATCGTCCAGCCCGCCCAGCAGACCCAGTCCGATCTTCCAGTGTAATGCGCGCGTCAGCGGCGTCAGCTGGTCATTGGACAACAATCGCAGCGCGCGGCTGGTCCAGCCCGCCAGAATGATTGCGCGCCAGGTCGCGAATGTGCCGGTCAGCCGCTGCCAAACGGCGAGCACGGTCGGGTCGGTGCGGATCAGGCCTGCCGGTGCCCGGCTCGAATTCGTCATATTGCTATCCCTCCGGCCTCCCGGATCACGGCGATCGGCAGCCGCGTCATAAACACCGCCACCAGCGTCAGTGCAACGATCAGCACGGCCCAGACGGCGGCATTGATATAGACCGAGCGTTTGGCCGAACGGCGTTCAAGCCAGGTGCGCGGCCGCACGCCCTTGAAGAAAAACACCAGCAGGGCCGCCAGATTGACGCTGACGATATTGATCAGCAACAGCAGGCCGGCCCGCGCGGCCAGCGGAAAATCACCTGAACCGGCAAACAGCCCGGCCGAGGCCGCCGGCGGCAGCAGCGCCACGGCCACCATCACCCCGACCAGCGTCGAGGGCACGCCAGCGACGATCGACAGGGCCGCAGCAGCGCCGGAGGCGAGCGCCAGCGCCGTGGAGTCGAGCCCGACAATGGAGCGATTGCGCAGCTCGTCCGCGCCGAGGTCGATGTTGAACAAAAGCCCGATGAGCACCGAGATCGCCATGCCGAGCAACAGGCCCGAAACCGCTGTGCGCGCCGCCTTTCCCATCAATTCAATGTCGCCCAGTGCCGAGCCGAGCGCGAAGGCCAGAATCGGGCCGAGCAAGGGCGCGATCACCATCGCCCCGATCACGGCGGCGACATTGTCGGCGGCGAGTCCGAACACCACCACGATCGTGGAGAG
>JBNMNI010000211.1:0-3524 GCA_051275375.1 Maricaulis sp.
GAGCGAGAAAAGTGTGAGCGCGGGACCCTCGTCGGACCGGGTCCAGACATGCAGGTCAAACGCCCCGGCCTCGGGCGTCAGGCGGATGCCCGCGATATTGCGCGTCAGCAGGCTGTAGCGATTGCCAGTTGCGTCGAGGGAGACGAGTCGAAAATTCGTCAGCAGATAGGTGGGGTCTGTTTTCGGATCGAATTCGGGGCGCGCATTGAATATGCCAATCACCAGCCCCACGGAGATTGCGCCCAGCAGCAGGGCGACGAGCCCGTTCAAAAGCCCGAGAAACCCGTCCATGCCGCGCGTGTGACCGTACATGACCGCGGCGGTCGTGGCCGCGATAAACCCCAGCGCCCAGGCGGCCATTGTGAGCCGGGCCCGCCAACGCGGCGGCAGCTTGCCTTTCGCCTGCGAAAAATCCGGTGCCCCGCGCCAGATCACCGTTTCGCCCTCAAGCAGGAGTTCGTCGATATCCTGCATCATCCGTCCAGCCCCAGCTCGGCCCGCGCCCGCTTCGTCAGGCCGGCGGCGACCAGCCGGTGGCTTTCGCCGAGATAGTCGCGCAGCGTGTCGGTATCGAGCGTCTCGGGGCCGGTCCATTGCAGCCAGCTCATGCCGCGTGAGGCGAGATAGGGGGCGGGGCGGATGCCCGGCTCGTCCTTGTAGATTTCAAAAGTCATGGGGGAGCATTTGAAACTGATGGCGAAACCCATCACATCCTTCATCCAGCCGCCGACGGCAAATACCTTGCCGCCCACCTTCCAGACATGCGCATCGCCCCACTGCACGACCGTGCTCGTGGCAGGCAGGGTGCTGCAGAATGCATTGAATTGAGCTTCGTCCATCACCTGCTCCGTCCCGCCGCCGGCATGACCCGGATCCGGTCCTAAGGGTGCTTCTCAGTCCATGGCTGGCAAGCCAGCGGGACGCCCCTCGGAAATCTGGTGTGAGCATGCAGCCGCGCGGCGATTCTGGCAAGCGGACTTGCCGGGCAGCGACACCGCCCGGCCGCCCGCCGGCCTCAGTTCGACGCCATTGTCTGCCCGAAACAGGCATCATGCATGGGCAGGAAGGCGGCCGCATCGCGATTGCCGCCGCGTGCGGCGTCGGCGAGATAGGCGCGGGCCCGGTAAGGATCGCGCGCACCGCGATTGTCGGAGAACATCAGGCCGGCATACAAGGCCGCGACGCGACTGCCATGCTCATCGGCGATGCGGGTCATGGTGCGCTCGGCGCGCTCGGAATTATCCTGCCATTGATAGGTGGCGAGGGTGAGCTGGGCCAGGCTGGCGAGGCTGGCGCGGTCATTGGCCTGCAACAGGCTGCCGCCCCAATAGAAGGCCGCGACATCGACGGGGATCTGGCGCTGGCGCGCCATCTGTTCCAGCGAGCGGGTCATGCCGGCGCCGGTCTGGCCGAGATAGGCGTCGCGCGCGGCGGCGAAACGCGAGCAATCATCGGCGAAGGCCGCAGCGCCAAACCAGGCGTGAAGACCCAGGCTGATCGCCAGAGCCAGTGGAAGTCGAAACCGAAAACGGGACATTTGCCCCTCCCTTTTTTCCCAATACGAGAGAAAGTCTGGGCGCGGCGTCTTAAGTCTGACCCAAGTTGGGCACCGGTTTTTTCAACAAATTCAATTCAATAGCGAGACATTGCAGGCGTGGCCGGGCGCGGCCCGAATATTGCTACTTCCTTAAGACAGGCGATCAAATGAGGACGAGACGATGCGCGCGATCTTTCACTCCGGCCATGGCCGGCTCGAAAACAAGTCGAACACATTCACCGCCATGCGGATCGCATTCGCCCTGGTCGTCGTCTATGCCCATGCCGTGCTGATCCCGATGGGTCTGCCCTATCAGGGCGTCTGGCCGGAATTTGTCGATGCGACGGTGCAATTGGCGCTCGACGGCTTCTTCATCCTGTCGGGCTATATGATCACCGCCAGCCTGCTCAACCGCCACGACATGCTCGCCTTCACCGCCTCGCGCGTGCTGCGGATTTTCCCCGGCCTGATCGCGGCAGTGCTGCTGATGTGGCTGGTGATCGGCCCGCTCTTCACCGATCTGCCCCAGGGCCAATACTGGAGCGATGCGCAGACGCTGCAATTTCCGCTGATGGTACTGTCGCAGGCCGACCCGCTGGCCGGTCTGCCGCAGGTGTTCAATGCCTCCCCCATCGGCATGACGATGAATGGCGCGCTGTGGACGATCCGCTATGAATTGCTCGCCTATCTCGGCGTCGGCCTGCTGGCCGCGGTCGGGCTGTACCGCAATCGCAGCCTGATCCTGGTCTGGGCCGGTCTGGCCGTGGCGATTGGCATTCTCTACCAGATGTTCGGCTATAGCGGCATCGGCGAAGGCACGATCGGCTCGATGGCCCGTTTCGGCCCGGCCTTCATGATCGGCGCCGGCTTCTATGCCGCCCGCGACCAGCTCCCGCTCTCGGCCGGTTATGTCGGCCTGGCCCTGCTGGCCGCCTTTGCCAGCCGGGGCACGGCGATGGGTCCGGTCATGCTGCAGATTGCCCTCGCCTGGCTTTATCTCTGGGTCGGATTTCTCGATGTGCCCGGCCGGATCGGCAAGGCGCTGCGCGAAGTCGAGGATGTCTCCTACGGCGTCTATATCCTGCACTGGCCGCTGGGCATGATGGCCTTCGCCCTGATCCCCGGCATTGGTGCCAACGCCCTGTTCGCCATCATGACGGTCAGCGCAATTGCGCTGGGCTGGGTGATGCGGGTGACGGTCGAAAAACCGGCCCTGGCGCTGAAGCCCCGCCTGCTCAACTGGATGCGTCAGCCCCGCATGGTCGCGGCGGAATAGCGGCTCAGCTCTCGACCGGCGTCCCGAAGGCGGTGATGGCGAGGCCAAGCAGGCACAGGCTGGCATAGCCGGCCATGCGCAGGGGCTGGCCGCCGGCGCGGTGGGCGCCAAGCGCCGCGAGTGCCGCCTGCAGCGCGTAATAGAGCGCAAAGGCGCGCGAGGCATAGGCGATGATCTCGAACAGGTTTGACGTCCAGGTCAGCACCAGCCCGGCACCGACCAGCAGCGCATAGGCCTGGCGCAGGCTGATGCGGCCGCCGCTCAATTCCACCATCAGACCGCCGGAACCGCCGGTATCGGCGACGGCAGCGCTGAACTGGGCGCTGAGCGCGGCGGCGACCAGCAGCACCGGCAGGACCGGCGCCACGATCCGCATCATGTCGATGATCGCCGTCTCGCTGAAGGGCAATTCGCTCGGCTCGAACACGAAGGCGATCAGGGCGATATAGACGACATAGATCGCCGTCGAGATCAGCTGGGCCCGCCGCATCGAGCGGATCCGGGTGGCGGCATCATAACTGGCCTTGAGATAGCGCGAGGTCTCGAAGCCCTGGATGGTGACGATCAGGCCGAAGGCCAGGGTAATGGCCGGCCAGCCGGTCAGTTCGGGCGCGGTGAATTGCAGATCGCCGGCGCGCAAATGCTCGGCATTGAACAGGATCAGCCCGAAAATCAAACCCGCAATGATCGCCAGCTTGATGCCGACCGAGA
>JBNMNI010000212.1:0-3513 GCA_051275375.1 Maricaulis sp.
CTGCATCTGCCGACGCGGATCCATTTGCTCAACACCATGACCGGCGAAGAGCGGGCCATGCGCCAGCATGAGTATGAGGATATCAAGGCCTATCTCGGCGTGCCGGGTCTGTGGGAGGACTGGGCCGATCCGCCGGCGCGCGCCTATCGGGAATTCTCTGACGGGCAGGATCGAAATGGCGAGGAATACCTGCTGCGCGATGTCCGCCGCGCCCTCGACAGTGCCCATTGGAAGGGCCCGTCCTGGGATATTTTCAAATACGCCGTGCTCAAACGCCGGCCGATCGCCGTCATCACGGCGCGGCAGCATTCGCGCGAGATTATCCGCCAGGGCCTGCGGCTATTGGTCGATGCCGGACATATTCCCGAAGAGCCTGATTTCCTGGGCATCTATCCGGTTTCAAACCCGCAGATCCGTGACGAGCTGGGCGCCCACATGACCACGGCGGGCCTGAAGCGGACCGCGATCCGCCATTGCGTCGAGACCGGGCTGGACAAGTATGGCCGCGATCTGCCGCATTCCTTCGGCATGTCCGATGATGATCTCAAGAATGTCGACCTGATCACTTCTGCCATGCTCGAAGCCAAGCTGGATTATCCCGACAAGCGCTTCTTCGTCATCTCCACCAATCGCCGCCGCCATGTGAAGATGGAAATCCTGCCGCCGCACAAGGCCGAGGAAAAGCTGCGCGAGGCCGAGGACGATTATTACGGGTGATGCGGGCTAGCCGCTCAGTCGTTGATGTCCCCGGTCAGCTCTTCCTTGGCGCGGGCTACCAGAAGCACGTAGTCGGTATCCACCACAGCCGCCAGATCGCGCTCGAGCGCACATAGCAGGCTGTTGGCGGCGAGCTCCTCGGCCTCATCGGCGAATCCGTCGCTGTCGACCAGCCGGTTGATCGCATCGAAAAGGACCAAGGCTTCAGCCCGGCTCAACGCGAATTGGACCTTGTCACTCAAGTCTAGCTCCGATGCACGGCCAGCAGGGGGACAGTTGCGGCGCGAATCGCGGGGATCAGTCCGCCCAGCAGGCCTACGATCAGTGCGAGGATAACGCCAGCGATGATCGAGTCACCGGTGACGGCGAAGGAGAAGACCACCTGGGTAAAGCCGGAACCCAGCGTTGAGGCGCTGACACCGTTGAACATGAGATAGACGCCGAGCGCTCCGATCAGTCCGCCCGCGCCGGCCAAAACCAGGGATTCGACCATGGTTCCAAACGCGGCGGCAAAGCCGGAAAAGCCGATCGCCCGCAGGGTCGCGATCTCGCGCATGCGGGTATCGACCGAGGAATACATCGTGTTCCAGGCACCGGCCAGCGCACCGATGGCCATCGTAATGGCGAGAGGCCAGCCGACCCATGTGATGATGGTCGACATGCCCTTGCTCTGATCGGCATAGAACTCGGTTTCCGGCACGATATCCGTGTCCAGGCGTGGCTCATTCTGCGCATAGGCCTGCAATTGGGAGATCGCGTCCGGCGATGTCAGGCGCGCGCGGATCGACTGAACCGACGTGCCGCGCTGGTAGAGGTTCTGGATGACGCCGATATCGGCCCAGATCTCGCTTTCGAAAACCGTGCCGCCCGCCGAGAATATGCCGACAACAAGCCAGTCATTATTGCCCAGCCGGATGGTCTGGCCGAGGTCGAAGCCGGAAAACTGCCGGGTCACGGCCTCACCGACCACGAGTTCATTGGTCCCGGCCTCGAACATGCGTCCCTGGGTGATGGTAAAATTCTCGCGCAGGCCGAGCGCCTGGGCTCCGACGCCGCGAAGCGGCAGGTTGGCTTCTGTATCGGATGAGCGTTTGCGGCCATCAACGATGACGTAGAGCTCGCCAGACACCAGCGGGTGCCCCTGCGCATCGCTTGCGACGCCGGGTGCTGTCTCGATCAGGCGAACCTGTTCTGCACCGAGCCCGCTATTGAGTTCCGCCTGCGATCCAGAGCGCAGGATGACCGCGACATCATCGGAACCCGTTCCTTCCAGCGTCTGGCGGAAGCCGCTCGCCATGGCCAGGAAGCCGAGCAAAACGCCCGTGACGAGCGCAATCGACAGGACGGTCGCGATCGACATGCCGGCGCGTTGAGGCAGCGAGCGAATATTCATCATCGTGACCGCAGCAATCTGTTCGAACATGACGCGTCTCCTAGTGTTTGCCGAGGGCGGTGACGATGCGGAGACGCTGGGCATTCATGGCCGGTGCGAAACCGGTCACAAGCCCGAACCCGATCATGATCGCGAGCGCTGTCAAAAAGATTGTCGGCGTGATGGCCATGCCGGGCAGGACGGAGGCGAGCATCGGGGCCAGGCCAGTCAACAGCAGGAAGGCCAGGCCGATACCGATCAGGCCGCCGGTGAGGCTCAGCATGATCGATTCAATGAGAACCATCCGGAATATGCGGCTGGCCGTAAAGCCGAGCGTCTTCATGACGCCGATTTCCTTCGTGCGCTCCTGGATGGCCATCACAAGGCTGGTCCCCACGATCAGGAGGATGATGCCGAAGGCGGCGCCGACGACATAGAAGAGAATGAGCCCAATGCTCCCCACCTGCTCGATAAAGGCTTTCGCGAAGGCTGCCTCATTGGCGGTTTCGGTCTCGGCCGGGGAGTTCGCGAACATCGCATCAATGTCCCGCGCGACCTGCTCGTTCCGGGACGGGTCGGTGGTATTGACGACCAGCATGCCAACCTGATCGCGGTTGAAGCCCAAGGATTCATTGTAATACTCGTACTGGAAGTAGGCCGTCGTCGTAGGCGCTTCCTCTTCCTCAGACGTGTAAATGGCGCAGATATCCAGATCCCAGCTTGAGGAACCATCTGCCTTTTGCCAGATATTGGATTGGAGCGGGATGCGGTCGCCGAGCGACCAGCCATACTTGTCCGCCAGCGCCTGGCCGACGAGAACACAGGTCCTCGTATTGATGAAGGCGGCCCGTTGGTCGTCGGGAATGATCAGTTCAGGATAGGCAGCGAGATAGGTCTCCGGGTCGATCACAAAGGTTTGGACCTGTTCCGTCGGGTCTTGATAATAACCGCCAAACCACGACATGTGCGAGACATTGCGCACGCCATCCACGCCCTGCACGCGTCCCCAATAGGCAAAGGGGAGGGACACCGTGAAATTGATCCGGTTGACGGTCACCATACGATCCGCGGCTGCCAGTTGAACGCCAGCATTTAGGACATGGTTGAAGGCCCCGAGCACGCCAAAGATCAGAAACGCGATCATGATCGAGAAGATCAGCAGGATGGCCCGCATCTTCTTGCGGAAGAGATTCTTCCGTATCAGCGTGAAATCATTCATTGCGCCAGCTCCGCGGCTTCCACGAAGCGGCCCTTGTCGAGATGGAGTTCGCGGCGGGCGTATTTCGCGGCCGATGGATCGTGGGTGACCATGATGATGGTCTTGCCGAGATCCTTGTTGAGCACTTGCAGCGTCTGCAGGATTTCGTCGGCGGATTTGCGGTCGAGATCGCCGGTCGGCTCGTCGCAGAGCAGGACTTTCGGGT
>JBNMNI010000213.1:0-3511 GCA_051275375.1 Maricaulis sp.
TCGCCCGGGGCGATCGGCTGGTCGGCGCGGGCCCAGTAATAGGCAAAATCGCGCGAGCGCACGATGTCCTGGGCTTCCTGCGCCCAGGCGATCGGATCGAGCGGGGTGAGGATTTCAACGCCATTGAGCGGGATTTCCGAAGCCAGTTCGTCAACGAAATAGGACCAGCGATCGGCTTCCGGCGCCCAGCCCCATTGCTCGGACATATAGTCGAGAATGATCTCGCTATCCCAGACCCGGTGCAGATTGGTATGGCGTTCGCCGCGCCACAGCACTTCGATATCATTGCCGCCGCGATCGCCCTCGATGGAGACATGCAGCGGCTGGTGGATATCGCCCAGCCAGTGGGCGAGAAATTTCAGCGCCTCGAGACGCTCGGCATCGCTGCGGGACCGGTCGAGGAAAACCCCGGCATGCAGATCGATCGCCGAGGTGATGCAGCCATCCTCGGCGCAGTCTTCGGCATCGACATGCGGGTCGTCGCGGCGCTGGTTGATATAATGCCAGGGCGCGGTCTCGGGATGGGTGGTGCCGCGCACTTCATCGGCCCAGGAACAGGCATCGCGGAAATCCTCAATCTGCGGATCGAGCGCGATCAGGCGGTCGACCTCGGCGCGGGCGTCATCGCTGAGATAGCGATAGGCCAGATCGCAGACAATGCGGTGACCGTCCGGGCCATAGGCCTGGGCCGGAGCCAGGCTGAGCAGGCCAGCCGCCAGGCCGCCCGCTACCAGAATACGCAGGAATGACATTGAAAACCGCCCTGGAGATTGCGCGGCCGCCCGCCGCCTGTAGTGTGACTGTGTCTAGGTCAGCGCCGGCCGCATCTCCACTATGCACAGCGCGCGTTGACCCCGATTAAAACCGGGGATTTTAATTGCAGGCCTGCCTGGCGCGCATTTCGGTCCGGCACGGCCCTTGGCGTCATCGCGCCGCTTGACCGGGCGGCCCCGCGCAGGCAAGGCTCGATCCATGACCCGGCTCAATTCCGTCCACAATATCGATGATTTGCGCGCCCTCGCGAAAAAGCGGCTGCCGCGCATGGTGTTTGACTATATCGATGGCGGTGCCGATGACGAGGTGACGCTGAAGGCCAATTGCTTGCGCTATGACGCCTATGCGCTGAACTGGAAAACCCTGGTCGATATTTCCAGCATCGACATGACCACCACGGTGATGGGTTCGCCCTGCGCCGCGCCAATCATCGTCACGCCGACGGCGGCGCAGCGGCTCTTCCATCCGCGCGGCGGCGAAACCGCTGTCGCGCGCGCGGCAGCCGCCAGCGGGCTGATCTACAGCCTCTCCACCCTGGGCTCGACCTCGATCGAGGCCATTGCCGCCGAAACCACAGGGCCGAAATGGTTCCAGATGTATGTCTGGAAAGACCGCTCCATCGTCGAAGCCTCGCTCGAACGCGCCAAGGCCGCCGGCTATACCGGTCTGATCCTGACCGTCGATGTGCCCGTCGCCGGCAATCGCGAACGCGATCTGCGCAACGCTTTCACCGTACCGCCGAAAATCAATGCCAAGACAGTCACCCAGATCCTCGCCAGCCCGGGCTATTTGTTCGACATGCTCACGACACCGAAGATCACACCGGCCAATTTCGCCGATGACGATCCGGAGGGCGACGGGATCATGGGCTATATCAATCGCCAGTTTGACCGCACGGTCAGCTGGGAGGATGCGCGCTGGATGAAACAGGTCTGGGGCGGCCCTTTCGCGATCAAGGGCATTGTCAGGCCCGATGATGCCCGCCGCTGCATCGATATCGGCGCCGATGCGGTGTGGGTCTCCAATCATGGCGGTCGCCAGCTCGACGGTTCAACCGCGACGATCGACGCCCTGCCCGGCATTGTGGAGGCCGTTGGCGACCAGGCCGAGGTGATCCTCGATGGCGGCATCCGTCGCGGCACCGATATCATCAAGGCGCTGGCGCTCGGTGCGCGCGCCGTCGCGATCGGCCGGCCCTATCTTTACGGCCTCGGCGCCGCCGGCGAAGCGGGTGTGCGCTGCGCCCTGGAATTCCTCACCACCAGCCTGCAGCGCGACATGGCCCTGACCGGTGTCGCCCGTCTGGGCGAGCTGGGCCCCGATTTCGTCCGCCGCCCGTCCCTCTGATCCTTTGCAACCGAAAGGTTTACACCATGTTCGCAGCCGAAAGCCTGGTCCGCACACTGATCAATCAGGGCGTCGAGGTCTGTTTCACCAATCCGGGCACGTCGGAAATGCATATGGTGGCTGCCCTCGACCGGGTTGAGGGCATGAAATCGGTACTGTGCCTGTTCGAGGGCGTCGCGACCGGCGCTGCCGACGGTTATGCCCGCATGGCCGGCAAGCCGGCCTGCACACTGCTGCATCTCGGCCCCGGCGTCGGCAATGGCCTCGCCAATCTGCACAATGCCCGCCGCGCCTTCGCGCCGGTGGTCAATATTGTCGGCGATCATGCCGTCGCCCATGCCGGCCTCGACGCACCGCTGACCAGCGATGTCGCCGGGGTTTGCGCTCCGATGTCGCGCTGGGTCGGGACGGTAAAGCTCGCATCCGAAGTATCAAGCCTCGCCGTCGAGGCCGTGCGTCAGTCCTACGGGCCGGAGCGCGGGGTTGCCAGCCTGATCCTGCCGGCCGATTGTGCCTGGTCGGATCAGGAACCCGATGTGATCGGGGCGATGGATATGCCATCGCTGCAGCCGGTGCCCGATGCCGCTATCGAGGCCGCAGCGAGGGCCCTGAAAGCGGCGAAATCGCCCATACTCTTCATGGGCAATGAAGCCTGTCTGGAAGCCGGTCTCGAGGCCGCCGCGCGCCTTGCCGGCGCCAGCGGCGCCAGGCTGTTCATGGATACTTTCGTGCCGCGCATTGCGCGCGGCCATGGCCGCATCGCGCCCAAACGTCTGAGCTATTTCGGCGAGGAAGCGATCAGGGAACTGGCTGATTGCGATCTGCTGCTGATCGCGGGCACCAAGCCGCCGGTCGCTTTCTTCGCCTATCCCGGCCAGCCCGGCGAGTTCGCACCGCAGGGCGCGCAGGTCCTGAGCCTGGGCGGCCCAGCCCACGATATCATCACGGCCATGAACACCCTCGCCGACCGCCTCGGACCGGCCGAGCCCCTGCCCGTGCCCCAACGCGCGCAAATGCCGAAACTCTTCCCCGACGAGCCACTCAATCCGGGCTATGCCGGAATTTCACTGGCGCGCCACATGCCCGAGAATTCGGTGCTGTGCGATGATGCCACCACTTCGGGCATGGGCGTATTTCCCTGGACCGATAACGGGCCCAAGCATGACTGGCTCTGCCTGACCGGCGGCGCGATCGGGTCGGGGATGCCGCAAGCGGTTGGCGCGGCCCTGGCCTGTCCGGATCGCCAGGTCTTCGCCCTGTGCGGCGACGGGGCGGCCGCCTATACATTGCAGGCCCTGTGGACCCAGGCGCGCGAAAAGCTGAACGTCATCAATATCGTCTTCGCCAATCATTCCTATCTGGTGCTGAATTTCGAACTCGCCCGCGTCGG
>JBNMNI010000214.1:0-3501 GCA_051275375.1 Maricaulis sp.
ATGGCGGCGATGGCCGCGACCAGCTCGATGGCGGCGAGGCCAATGATTTCCTGTATGGCGATCTGGGCAATGACCGCCTGACCGGCGGGCTCGGCGATGACCGCATCGATGGCGGCGCCGGCAATGATACCGCCATCTATGCCGGCAATTACGCCGATTACACCGTCATCCTTTCCGGCTCCAGCGCCACCGTCACCGGCGCCGACGGCAGCGACACCCTGACCAGTATCGAATTCCTGCAATTTGACGATCTGCGCCTGCGCCTCGTGCTCGACCCGGTCGATGCCAGCGCGCCGGCCAGCCACGCCAAGCCGGATATGCCGGTGATGGCTGTAGTGACGCTCGATGATGCCGGCCCTCACCTGCCGGTGCTCGACCTGCTCGCCGGTTATGGCGGCGGCGAGCCGGCCGCGGGGCTTGCCGCCCTGGCAGCGCTGATCGAGCCTCACCATGCGCTGGCCCCGCCGGAGGAGAGCCGCACGGCCTCATTGATCCGCCTCACCGACGATGTCGGCGGCGCAGCACCGACCGCCATCGCCCAACAGCCGGATGGCTTCATCCAGGTCCTCGATCCTGGCCTGCCCCTCGATCAGGCCGCACCCGATGGCTTTGGTTTCGATGCCGTCGAGGGCTGGCACTGATACGCTCAGCCGGCACCCGCCACGAAAAAGGCCGCCCGATCCGATCGGGCGGCCTTTTTCTCGTCTGCTGGCTGCGCCGTCGCTAGATCGGCATGCGCAGGATTTCCTGATAGGCGCGGACGACTTCATCGCGAACGGCGACCATGGTCTCCAGCGAGATTTCCGCCGCCGTGACCGCGGTTGCGACATCGACCAGCTCGGCCTGGCCAGTGGTCGAGGCGGCGGTCATCTGTTCGGCATGGCCCAGCGAGCCGGAGGTCTCATTGATGGCACTGGTGACCATGCTGCCGAAATCCATGCCGGGGCCACCGACCTTCTCGTCAGCGCCGGAGGCGACATTCTGCGCCGAACGGATCGCGGCCTGATACGCCTGTACGCCTGTAAGATCGCCTGCCATGGAATTTATCCTTCAAACTCGTTCTGAGCGATTGCGCGCCGGAAGGCGCAGGCTGAGCCCGCAAATCGCGACCCTTAGCGGCGCAGGAGGTCCAGCGCACGCTCCTGCATGCGACGGGTATTTTCAATCATGTTGAGGTTGGCTTCATAAGTGCGCAGGGCTTCGCGCATATCCATCATTTCCACCAGCATGCTGACATTGGAGGTGCGGATATAGCCATTCTCGTCGGCGGCCGGATGGCCGGGATCATATTCGAGCGTGAATTCAGTCTGGTCCTGCGCGACATCGGTCATGCGCACGCGACGCACCCCGGTCGCCCGGTCGAGCTCATTGTCGAACACAGGGATCTGGCGCTGATACGGATCGCCGCCGGCTTCGCGCGCGGTCGAATCGGCATTGGCGATATTCTCGGAAATGATCCGCATCCGGGCCGCCTGGGCCCGCATACCGGAGGCCGAGACCTGCATTGCGTCTGTAGCGTCGCCCATAATCGTCTCTCTCAGCTATCGGCCGGCCTGGCGGATTGCGGTGCGAAGCATGCCCAGGGTTTTCTGGTACAGGCTCAGCGCGCTCTCATATTGCATCCGGTTTTCATTCGCCCGGGTCATCTGTTCCTCGAGCACCACAGAATTGCCGTTGACGGTGGTTTCGGAATCCGGGGAATCCTTGGACTGCCAGTCACGCATCGGCGAGGTCAGGGAGGGCAGGCCTGGCCCACCCCGCTCGGACCGCGGCGCAGAGCGTGCCTGCATCTGCTGCTGCAGATTGCGCTGGAATTCGCTCTCGTCGAGATCCTGGGCGACATAGCCGGGCGTGTTCGCATTGGCGACGTTTTCCGCAATCACGCGCTGGCGCTGATTGTGGAAATTCATCGATTGGGTCAAAAGACCCAGTACGGGCACGTCATCGGGTCGCATGAGCGAATCGCCTTGTGATTAGGGTTCAGGCTGCGCCCGCACGGTTAACGCTGGCTTAACCGCATCGGCCCACAAGGCGAGATGAAGCTATGCGCGGCCCAGCCCATGAACGACATCGTCAATTGGAGCCACTACCTGCTCGCCCTGATGGTCCTGCTCGGACTGCTCGGCGCGATGGGCTTCTTTGCCTATGCGGTTCAGCGCGGCTGGATCCTGCAGGGTGTGACCGGGCTGAAGGCCTTCACAGCCTCGGCCCGCCGCCTCTCGATCAGCGAAACCCTGATCGTCGATCCGCGCCGGCGCGTCGTCATTATCCGCTGCGATAATCGCGAACATGTCGTGCTGCTCGGCGCCGAGCGCGAAACCATTCTGGCCAGCACTGACGTGCCGGCAGCGGCCGCACCAACCGACAGGGAAAACGGGCTATGAAAAAAGGCCTCTGGCTCTATCTCGGCCTGTTTGCGCTCGGTGCCGCCCTCTTGCTGGGCGGCGGCGCCCAGGCGCAATCCATCACCATCGATACCGGCACAGAAGGCGGGCTGACCGAGCGCGTGCTGCAGCTGGTCGCCCTGATGACGATCCTGTCGCTGGCGCCCTCCATCGTGGTGATGACCACCAGCTTTGTGCGCATCACCGTGGTGCTCTCCCTGCTGCGCACCGGGCTGGGCCTGCAGCAGAGCCCGCCGAATGCCGTCCTCGTCAGCCTCGCCATGTTCCTGACCGCCTTCATCATGGCGCCGGTTTTCACCCAGTCCTATAATGAGGGCATCGAGCCCTTGCTCAACAATGAGATCGAGCTCACCGAGGCCTTCGATCTCACCACCGGCCCGGTCAAGGCCTTTATGCTGATGCATACACGCGAGGAGGATCTTGGCCTCTTCATCGGCATGTCCCAGACCGACATGCCCGAAACCCCGGCCGACACCTCCTTCTTCGTCGTCGCCCCGGCCTTCATGATTTCCGAACTGCGCCGCGCCTTCGAAATCGGCTTTCTGCTCTTCATCCCCTTCCTCGTCATCGACCTGGTCGTCGCCTCCATCCTGATGTCGATGGGCATGATGATGCTGCCGCCAGTCGTGATCTCGCTGCCGTTCAAACTGATCTTCTTCGTGCTGGTCGATGGCTGGCGCCTGGTCACGGGCGCGCTGGTGCAGAGCTTCGGCACGATAAGTTGACGCCCGGGAGCTGATCGCAGCTTCAGGCCAGCGCCCTCGGGCGCCGCAGCCCGGGCGATATCGAATTCCGGCGCATGCCTGTCAGACGGGTCTCCACCCCGGTTTACCGGCTGGGTGGATCATCCCTTGCCGAGGTCAAGGATGGTGGAGGGAGGCCGCCTTCGGGCCCCATCGGCGGCTGCGCGGCCACTTCTCGGCTGAACCGGGCAAGAAGGCGTGGAGACCACAGCTGAACTTGCTTCAGATTCCAATTGCCGGTTGCGCCAAACCTGATCAGGCCGGACCGCCGCCATTATTGAAGCGGGCCCGGAAGGGTTCCATGAAGGCGTCCAGCGTATCAATGCCGGCAATGCGCGCCGCCAGATCCGAGA
>JBNMNI010000215.1:0-3496 GCA_051275375.1 Maricaulis sp.
CGCGCCGCGATGGCGCCCATTTTCTCGCGCTTGGTCGGATCGCGATCGCCGCCGCAGCCAAACACCAGAATGACCCGGCCGCGCGTGTGTGGGCGCGCCGCGCGCAGCAATTTGTCGAGCCCGTCGGGCGTGTGGGCATAATCGACCAGCACCGGCGCGGCCGCGTCAGTCTCGCCAACCTTTTCCAGCCGGCCGGGCACGCCGCCCAGATGCGCCAGCGCGCCGAGCACGGCCTCGAATGCAACGCCCTCGGTCAGGGCAATCGCGGCAGCGCCAAGCGCATTGAGAATCTGAAACTCGCCGACCAGCGGCACTTCGACATGATGCTCGACACCCTGCCAGGCAAAGACGACATCCTGGCTGGCCGGACGCGGCGTGATTTCGCGGATCTGCAGATCGCCGCCGCGCCAGCCGATCGTCGTCAGTTTCAGCCCGCGCAGGCTCGCGATGGTGGCCATGCGGCCGCCCCATTCTGAATCGACATTGATGACCGCGCCGGCGCCATCGGGCAGGCGCTCGGTGAACAGCAAGGCTTTGGATACGAAATAATCGTCGAAATCGGGGTGATAATCGAGATGATCCTGGGTCAGATTGGTAAAGGCACCGATCGCCAGCCGCACACCGTCCATCCGCCTCTGCTTCAGCCCGTGGCTCGATGCCTCCATCGCCAGATGCGTGACGCCGTCGGCGGCGAGCGCATCGAGCGCGCGGTGCAGGGCGACCGCGTCGGGCGTGGTATAGCCGGTGGTCTCGAGCGAGGTGCCGCGCGCCACTCCAAGCGTGCCCAGGCTGGCGCCATCAATCCCGGCTGCCGTCCAGATCTGGCGCAGGAATTCAACGGTCGAACTTTTGCCATTGGTACCGGTAATCGCCACGACATGGCCGGGCTGGCGCGGATAGAAGCGCGCCGCCATCGCCGCCAGCGCGGCGGCGGCGTCATCAACCATGATCACGGGCACGTCCAGGCCGGGAATGGCCTGGTCGGACAGGATCGCCACCGCACCCTGGGCAATAGCCTGCGGCGCGAAGACCGCCCCGTGCAGCTTGACCCCCGGCAGGGCGGCGAACAGGAAACCCGGCCTCACGGCCCGGCTGTCCAGCGTCAGGCCCGCAATCTCGATCCGGTCGGTTCCAGGGGTGCGAAGCGCGGGATCGAGCAGCTCGGACAGGGTCACGGAATCGCCTCCGGCATCAAAGCCGCACGAACCATGGCCGCGCGCTCATTGTGATCGGCATTCGACCGCTCAACGCCGAGAATCGGCGCGATGCGCGACACGATCTCGCTCACCGCCGGTGCCGCCGTCCAGCCACCGGTCGCATATCCATGTGTGGCCGGCGTCCCCTGTGGCTCGTCGAGCAGGACGAGGATGGCGTATTGCGGGTCGTTATAGGGAAAGACGGCCGAGAAGGATGAGATCAACCGGTTGCGGTCATAGCCGCCGCGCGTGGGCTTTTCCGCCGTGCCGGTCTTGCCGGCGACCAGATAGCCCGGCGCTTCGGCGCGGCCGCCTGTGCCGTCGGTGACGTTTTCGCGCATCAGCGTCATCACGTCCTGCGCCGCCTGGGCTTCCATCACCCGCTCACCGACAATCGTTTCATCGGACGCGACCGGCTGCAGGGTCGGCGCAACATAGATACCGCCATTGGCGATGGCGGCGAAGGCGGCAATCGTGGCGATCGGGGTGACGGCGAGGCCGTGGCCATAGGAGATGGTCGCCGTTTCTGTCGGCCCCCAATTGCGCGGCAAAAGCGGATCGGCGCTCTCGGCCAGCTCGATCGGAGCGCGCTCGAGCAGACGCATGCGTCCGAGAAACTCTCTTTGCCCCTCGGCACCCAGCTGCAGCGCGATGCGCGATGAGCCGATATTGGAGGAGTGAATGAAGACTTCCGACAGCGTCAGCCTGCGATTTTCGCCGTGATAATCATGGATCGTATAGCCGCCGATCTGCAATGGCTCGCTCGCATCATAGCCGCTTTCCAGGGTCGCCGTTCCGGCTTCCAGCGCCATGGCAACTGTGAAGGCCTTGAAGGTCGAGCCCATTTCATAGACCGACTGGGCACTGCGATTGAGGCGCTCATCGGCCGAGGCATCATTGGGGCGGTTCGGGTCATAGTCCGGCAACGACACCATGCCGACGATCTCGCCGGTGCGCACATTCATCACAATGCCCGAGGCGGCGAGCGCATGAAACTCCTCCATCGAGGTGCGCAGGACTTCGTCGAGATGGAATTGCACACCCATATCGATCGACAGGGCGACCGGGCGGCCATCGCTGGACGACAGGGCTGAATCGAAGGAGCGCTCGGCGCCGGCCAGGCCGTTGAGGTCGCGATCGGTATAACCGACCACATGCGCCGCCAGGCGGCCGCGCGGATAGACGCGGCGTGGCTCAAGGCGGAAATCCAGCCCCGGCAGGCCGAGCGAGAACACCGCCTGGCGCTGACGCGGCGTCAGATTTCTCTGGATCCAGACGAAACGGCGATGCTGCGACAGCTCGCGCGTCATCGCCTCGATATCGATATCGGGCAGAACGGTGGCCAGCGCCTGGGCGGTCTCGGCGGCATCCCAGACCAGGCTCGGATCGGCAAACAGGGAATGGGTCTGCAACGTCGTGGCCAGCACCTGGCCGGTGCGGTCAAACAGATCGCCGCGCGTCAATTCAGCCGTTACCGGGCTTGGCGTGACGGCGTGGGCCGGGCTGGTGACGGCCAGCTCGACCGCTCTCAGTCCGAGCACGCCAAAGCATAATGCCAGGCTCAGACCGACAATCCTGAGCCGGCCGCGCGCCGCATCCAGGGCCTTGATTTCCGTACTCTCGATCCGCAATAGCCGCGACATGTCCGCCGGCGCAGCCTCGGCCATGGGCGGCGGCCCGACAGTGCGGGATTCCGCTGAAACTTGACGGCGAAAGGGCCACCAGCGCATCAGTGCTGCCCCCCAACCTCGCGCGGCTCTGCAAGGGCCAGCGCCTGGTCGGACTGGCCGACCAGAAGTCCATCACGACGGGGCATCTCGGCATCGCCCACGGTTTCGGCCAGCAGGGGCAGATCGCTCAGCGCCACTTCATGGCTTGGATCAAGCGGTTCGAAACCGAGATAGCGCCGCGCCAGTGCCCGCAGGCGCTCGGGATCTTCCAGATGCGCGATCTCGACATTGAGGACATTGATCTGGCGCCGCTCCTCGACCAGTTGCGACTGGATATCCTCCAGCCTCTCCTGGGAATTCTTGGCCTCGGTCTTGGCGACATAGAGCGCGCCGGCCAGAGCTACCGCAACGACGAGGGCAATGGCGTTGAAGGTACGGATCATAGCACTGCCTCCAGACGCGCAAGCGACACAACATTCTTCGGCGACTCCGAAAGCTCGGCCCAGGCCGGCGCTTCGGTACGAATAGCAACACGCAATTTGGCGGAACGTGACCGCGGATTGGCGGCGATCTCGGCCTCACTGGCGGCGGTCGCCTTGCGATGCAACAGGGAGAAACTGGGGCTGATGA
>JBNMNI010000216.1:0-3481 GCA_051275375.1 Maricaulis sp.
GCGTGCCAGCTCAAGGAGGCTGTTAAGCTTGCTCACTACGGCCATGAACGCGCTCCGCGGGGTCTCGTGACAGGGTGTATGGGGCGATGATGCCAGCAGCAGGTAAAAAATTTCTGTCCGCGAAGGCTCAAATTGCGCCGATATAGGCCGGTCGTCAGTGCGGGCCGGGCAGGGCCGCCCGCAAGGCGTTGATTTCCCGCGCGGTCGGTGCCCGCTCGCTGGCGGATTCGATCCGCGCCGCGATATCGCTGGCCAGGCCGGTGACCCTTTGCGGCGAGCGTTGCGGTGTCGGCGTCGATGCCAGAAGGGCGCAGCGGCTGTCGACATCCTCCAGCCCGGCTGGGGTCCAGACCCAGGAACGGCACTGCCTGTCCCCGTCGCACATCGCCGCGCACATCTGCGAACTGCCCTGCATCAGGCTGATGCGTTGATAGACCGATCCGGTACGGGTCCAGTCCGTCAGCACGTCGCCGGCATGGGCTGGCGCTGCGCCAAAGACGCAGGTGGTCAAGATCAGGCAGAGGGCGAGGCGGATCCGCATGGGGGGAGTGTGAGGCTGACCGGCTAACAAATACTTGCTCCCAGCTGGGCGTGTGGTCGGCGACGGCGCGACCGGCGGCGCGGCTCAACGCCGGCCGCCAGAAAATCTTGTGGCGGGGCGGCTGACCGCGGTGCCCTGGCCGGGTTTTCCCGTGCCAAGCGCCTCTGTCTCCAGATATGCCGCCACGCAATCAGCTTCCATCGGTCTGCCGAAAATATAGCCCTGGATATACCGCGCCTGCATTTCCTTCAGGAGGCTCAGCTCGGCCTGGGTCTCGACGCCCTCGACGACACAGTCCAGATCGAGGGAGTGACCAAGATTGATGATCGTCCGGATAATCTTGCTCGCCGAAGCATCCTTCAGCAGCGGCACGACAAAGGAGCGGTCGATCTTGATCTTGTTGACCGGCAGCTGGTGCAGATAGCTGAAACTGGAATAACCGGACCCGAAATCGTCCAGGGCCAGCTTGCAGCCCAGGGCGGAAATGCGTTCGATCGAACGGCAGGCCTGGTCGATATCCGACATCATCGCCGTTTCGGTGATCTCGAACTCGATCCGTGACGGTGCGATCGCGCTCTGCTTGACCAGGTCCAGAATTTCGCTGACGGCGACCGGCGACATCAGGTCATGTCCGGACAGGTTGAACGACACACTCAGGTTTCCCGGCCAATCCTTGAATTGTTCCAGCGTCTTTCGCAGCAATACCTGGGTGATCTTGCGGACCAGTCCCGAGGTCTCGGCCGCCTTGATGAAAATTCCCGGACTGACGGGGCCGAGGACAGGGCTGTTCCAGCGGCCAAGTGCCTCAAAGCCATAGGTCCGCTCGCATTGCAGGTCGTATTGCGGCTGGAAGACGACGCGCAGCTCGGAATCAAGATCGCAGGTGCGCAGGGCCTGGTCGATCCGGCCGACATTGAGCATTTCCTTCTCGTGACGCGGGCCGAACAGAACTGCCTCGCCGCGGGCAGACTTCTTGGCCGAGCGCAGCGCAAAATCGCCCCGCTCCATCAGCTGCCGGATTGACAGATCGGTGCCGTCGCACACGACCAGGCCGACCGATGCGGAGAGGCTGGTCGGTATCTCATTGATGGCATAGGGCTCGCCCAGGGCTGTGCACAGGGTCCGCCCGAATTCCTCGATGCTGTTGGTGAGGCGGTCGCGCCGCACCAGAATGGCAAATTCATCGCCACCCAGGCGCGCGACAACGCTCCGGCGCGGGACCGCGGCCGCGAGACGCCGTCCGGCCTCGCTCAGCAATTGGTCACCCGCGGCATGACCATAGGCATCGTTGACGGGCCGAAATCCATCCAGATCAACCAGGGCCAGGATCGTGTCCTGATGCCCTCGATGACGCCTGGCCAAAGTGGTTCCAAAGCAGTTGAAGAAGCTGAACCGGTTGGCCAGGCCGGTCAGCGGATCACGCTCGGCCAGTTCGCGTGTCTGGGCCGCCAGGCGTTCGGCCTTGTCTGCAAGCGTGTCGGCCTTGGCTCTCTGGCCATCGGCTTCCATGCGGGCCAGAACGGCGCGCAGGACGGTGCCGCGCATCAGGCTCGCCATGACGGTGGCGGCAATGCCGGCGGCAAGGGCCAGGAAGAGATACTGCACCAGCATGTCCGGGACGGCCGTGCCGATGAAGATCATCATCGCGGCGACGGTGATTGCCACGCTGGGGATCATGGTGCGCATGCTGACGCAGGAAGTGGCGAAAATCGGCATGGCGAGGATGAAGTAGATCAGGTTTTCCGCTTGAAAATGCAGGGACATCTGAACCGCGATATTGGTCAGCACGATCGCGCTGGCGGCGAGGCTGTAGAGCTCGATCGACAGTTTTCGGCTGGCAATGCGGCTGGTCCGGTGCATCAGTCCGGCGCTGAGGGCGGAGGCGGAAATCAGGCCCAGCATGAGCGCATATTCCCACCAGGGCCAGGCCTGCGGTGGAAAGACAATGTAGGAAAGGCTCAGCAAACCGTAATAGACACAAAGTGCTAGCAGAAATCCACGCACGACCGGCCGGAAGGCGATTGCCATCTCCCGGTCGACATTGCCGGCCGTTGGCCTGCCGTCGCGCTGATGAATCCGCCCGATGGGCATTGGGGAAAATTTCCTTCAATTCAAGAGTCTTCAATTGAAACCGAATGTCATTAAGGCGGGTCTAAAGCCGGCGGCTTCAAGCCGCTTCGGGGCCACAGCATCCGGTATTCCCCTTGCCGACGCGCCCGGGGTGTGAGGCGGAGTATAAATCCAGTTAAAACATGGGCTTGTCCGGGTCGTTCGGCAGAGCCCGGGCGCCCTGTCCGGCGCGGAACCCGCCTGGGTCGGGGCTCATATTTTATGCAAGGACCCGCCTCTGCCCGCGCCGCGCGATCGTGACCCCGGCAGGCAGCGGCGGTAACCGGCTCAAATCAATGTTGAACTTGCCCCTGCCGAAGGCTAGGAAACAGGCGGAGACGGGGGGCCCGATGAGCGCGGCATCAAATGGCATCAGCGGGCGATTGACCGGTTTCGTCGAGAGCGGCGTGTTTCGCAATTCGATCATGGCGGTGATCCTGCTCAATGCGATCGCCCTGGGTCTGGTAACCCTGCCCTTCGACCCGCCCTGGTTCACCGCTGCCCTGCCGCTGATTGATCGCATCGTGATTGCGGTCTTTCTCGGCGAGCTGTTTCTCAAGCTGATCGTCTACCGGCTGCGCTTTTTTACCTCCGGCTGGAACTGGTTCGACCTCGTCGTGATCCTGGTCTCGGTCGTACCGATGGCGGGCGGATTTTCGGTGCTGCGCTCGCTGCGCATCCTGCGCGCTTTCCGATTATTCTCGGTGATGCCGCAAATGCGCAAGGTGGTCGAAGCCCTGCTGCGCGCCATTCCGGGCATGGGGGCGGTAATCGCGGTGCTGGCCCTGATGTTCTACGTCTCGGCCGTGATGGCGACCCGGCTGTTTGCCG
>JBNMNI010000217.1:0-3466 GCA_051275375.1 Maricaulis sp.
CGGCGCCAGAAACGGGCGCGCTCTCCGTCTCGCAAATCCATCGCCTGCATCACCTCATAGGAGATGCCCAGCATGTCGCCATCATCGACGGCTTCGACGGCGCAGGTGCGAAAATCTTCAATCCGGTCGGTCGATAATATGCCCTCGACGCCGCCGGCTGTGGTCGCCGCACGCACCGTCACTTCACGGCTTTCGCGCAGGGTGCGGATATTCTCCGTCCAGTTGGAGACCAGCGGACCGCCGTCGAAAATATCGACATAGCGATCATAGTGAAACCCTTCCCAGCGCAGCAAATTCATCGCGCCGGCACCGTCGCGATGGGTCTGACCGATCACCTCGCGCACCGATTGCGGCAACAGATCGACATAGATCAAATGCTGCGGGCCGAGATCGAGAATGAACTGATTATCCGTCGAGGCGCTCAGGCGATCGGCATCGTCGAAATCCATCCGGAAGAAGGGCCGCGAGACGTAATCGAAAAACGGCGAGGAACCGTCATCGAGGACAACGCCGCGCAATTCGGCCAACACCTTGTCGCCGAAGCGGCGAGGCGCGGCCGCCATCAACAGATAGCGTGACTGGGCCACCAGGCGCCCGGCGCCGCCGCCACGACCGGCTTCGGACACGAAGAGTGTGCCGACCTCGGTCGATCCGGCAAAATCATTGACCAGCAGCATCGCATCCATATCGAAGCGCCGATCGGCGTCGACGGAATGCTGCGCAATGGTGATGATCTTGAAGTCCCAATAGGGTTTGGAAACGCCCACCATCGCCTTGATCGCCGAACAGCCGACGATCTTGCCGGTTTCAGTGTCTTCCAGCATCAGCTGATAGGTGTCCTCCGTCTGCCCTTCCGGGCTGGACAGATAGGCCGCTTCGGACTTTTCCAGACGCTCGGCGAGCACATCGCGGGTGACGGCCAGGCTGGTGAAACCTGTTCCAGCCTCATCGGCCAGCCGGCTCAGGGCATCGATATCAGACGCCTTGGCGGCGCGTACGATCAGCATTGTTATCCCCGAACTGTCAGTCTTGTTGTTGAACCAGGGCGCGCGCCTCGCGAGCATCAAACTCCCCGCGCGCGAATTTCATCAGCATCACGGCCGAAAGCTTGGCGCGCTCGGCGAAACTCGAAAGCTTGACGCTTTCGCGATCCGAATGGATATCGGCCCCGCGCACGCCCAGCGTATCGACATTCGGACAGCCGGCCGCCCACAGATTATTGCCCTCGCAAACGCCGCCGGTATCCTGCCAGCGAATGTCCAGACCCAGGCTCGAGCCGGCCGCACGCGTCCAGTCGAACATTTTGGCATTGGCCGGGCTCATCGGCTTGGGCGGGCGGGTAAAGCCGCCATAGAGCTCGGCGCCGATACCGTCGCGGATGCGCACCATGTCGAGCAGGCGCTCGAGCTCGGCCAGCACCCAGATGCGGTCATTCTCGGTCTTGACCCGGATATTGAAGCGCACGACGGCATTGTCGGGCACGACATTGGGCGGACCGCCACCATCGATGCGGGCAAGGTTGAAAGTGACGTCCTCGCGGCGGCCATTGAGACCGTCGAGCTCGAGGCCGAAGGCGCAGGCGGCGGCCAGTGCATTGCGGCCGAGATGATGCTCGCGCCCGGCATGGGCCGCGCGGCCGGAAAGCTTGAGCGACCAATTGCCCGAACCCTTGCGGGCCCCGGCCAGGGATCCATCGGCCAGAGCGGGCTCATAGGTCATGCCGATATCGGCGCGCGCGCCCAGCTCGGCGAGCACGGGCGCCGAGCCCAGCGAGCCGATTTCCTCGTCGGGACTGATCAGGACATCGATCCCGACCTGGTCTTTCCAGGGCGAGCGCTGCAGGGCCAGCAGCCCGTGCAGCATCACCAGAATGCCGCCCTTCATGTCAGCGACGCCGGGCCCGTTGAGCGTATCGGCATCCCATAATTTCGTGGTCTGAAAGGCGCTGGAGACCGGGAACACCGTGTCGTGATGCCCGGTCATGGCGATGCGAATGGGCGCTTGCGGCCGGATCCGGCAGCGAAAGGATGGCGTGAAAGCCTGCTCGTGCACCCGGCCATCGGGCTCGACCACGGTCGATGGCTGCAAATCGACAGCATCGATACGGGCATCGTCGAGCTCGCCAAAGGCCGTGACCAGACAGGCGCGCATCCGCTCCAGGCCCTCCGCATTGCGGCTGCCGGAATTGATCGCCGACCAGGCCTTGACGGTCTCGATCATCGCCTCGCTGCGTGTGTCGATCCAGTCCAGGACGGCACGCTCGTCGGCATTGAGCTCCAAAGGGTTCAGCATGGCTCAGTGATAATGGTTTAAAATGGGCGGTCCAGCCCCGGCGGCATACGTGTGCCAGGGCCAGACCGCTATTTCAGGCTCAGACCTTGTCGAGGGCCTGTTTGAGATCGGCGATGAGATCATCGGGATTCTCGATCCCGACCGAGATGCGGACCAGGCCTTCGGAGAAGCCCTGGCGCTTGCGCAATTCCGGGTCGACGCCGCGATGGGTGGTTGAGCCGGGATGGCAGATCAGGGTCTCGGTACCGCCCAGGCTGACGGCAAGTTTCATCACCTGCAGGGCGTTGAGCATGCGAAAGGCGCTGGCCTGGTCGGCGAGGTCGAAGGCGAAGGTCGAACCGGCCGAGGTGCACTGGGCCTTGAAGATATCGGCATCACGATTGTCGGCACCGAGAAAACCGAGATAACGCACGCGGTCGATCTTCGGATGATCACGCAGGAAGGCAGCGACCTTCTCGGCCCCCAGGGCGGCGGCATCCATCCGGATTTTGACCGTCTCGAGCGAGCGCAGCAACATCCAGCAAGTGTGCGGGTCAAGATTGGTGCCGAGATAGCCGCGCAGGCCACGCACCAGCGCCATCGGTTCCGATGCGCCCAGGGACGAGCCGGCGATCAGATCGCTGTGGCCGCCGACATATTTGGTCAGCGAATACACCAGGACGTCGGCGCCAAGCTTGAGCGGTGACTGGCCAACCGGGCCGAGGAATGTGTTGTCGACCACGATCCAGGGGCGCTTGCCCTGTTTTTCGGCGATCAGGTCGGCAATGCGATTGCAGGCCGCCAGATCGACCAGGTCATTGGTCGGATTGGTCGGGGTTTCCGTATAGATTACAGAGACCGGACCGAGCGCCATCGCGGTCTCGGCTGCTTCGCGGATTTCCGCCTCCGATGCGGCAGCGAAAAAATCGACCGTCTTGATGCCGTAATTGGGCAGGAATTTGCGCAGCAGGCTTTCAGTGCCGCCATAGAGCGGCGTTGATTGCAGGATCACCGAGCCGGAATGCGCCAGCGCCATCAGCGTCGTCGAGATCGCTGCCATGCCGGAAGAAAACACGGCCGCCTCTTCGGCGCCGTCATAAAGTGCGAGGCGGTCCTCAAGCACTTCCATATTGGGATTATTGAAGCGCGAATACATCAGGCCAGCCGATTCCGGATCGCCGATCTCGGCCAGGCC
>JBNMNI010000218.1:0-3465 GCA_051275375.1 Maricaulis sp.
GCGATGCCAGTCCTTGAAACTGAGACGGCAGGCGACCCAGGCCTGGTGCGCCCAGCGCCGCTTGCCGAGCTGGCGGTGCTCATCATGCAGGCAGCCGCGATTGCCCATCAGTGCGCCCCGCGCCGGATGCGCAAGGATCTCGCCAAACGGCGTTACCCGGTTCTGAAGCGGCATGGGCAGGGGTTCCGCAGGCTCAGGGCTGGAGAATAGGATTGATGCGGCGCCGACACAAAGCCGCTCTTGCGTCAGTCCGGCGAACAGTGTTCACTTTTGCTCCGATACTACCCCGTAACGCCGCAGGAGTCGCTTCATGTCCGACCAACACTTCGATGTCCTGATCGTGGGCGCTGGCCTGTCCGGCATTGCGGCGGCCTATCACCTGCAGACCCGATCACCCGATCGCAGCTATGCCATCCTGGAAGCGCGCGATGCGATTGGCGGGACCTGGGATTTGTTCCGCTATCCGGGCATTCGCTCCGACAGCGACATGTACACATTCGGTTTCGCCTTCCGGCCCTGGACCGATGGCAAGGTGTTTGCCGACGGGCCGGCGATCCGCGAATATGTGTCCGACACGGCGCGGCGCAACGGGATCGAGGAGAATATCCGCTTCGGCACCCGGGTTGCCCATGCCAACTGGGATAGCGAGACGGCGCGCTGGACCGTGCGCACCGAGCGCGGTGCGGACGGGCAACGCACCAGTTTCACCTGCAATTTCCTGATGATGTGTTCGGGCTATTATCGCTACGACCATGGCTATATGCCTGATTTTCCCGGCATGGAGGATTTCTCCGGCGCCATCATCCATCCCCAGCTCTGGCCGCAGGATGTCGATTATGCCGGCAAGAAGGTCGTCATCATCGGCTCCGGCGCCACGGCCGTGACGCTGGTGCCGGCCATGGCGGATACGGCGGCGCATGTGACCATGCTGCAGCGTTCGCCGACCTATATCGCCGCCCGGCCGTCGCGCGATGCCATCGCCGATTTCCTGCGCAAGATCCTGCCGGAGAAGATCGCCTATTCGCTGACGCGGGCGAAGAATGTCCTGCTGACGATCTATGTCTATCAGCTCTCCCAGACCTGGCCCGATTTCGTCAAGCGCCAGGTCGTCAAGGCGATCGCCGACCGGCTCGGGCCGGACTTCGATGTCGAGCGGCATTTCTCGCCGAGCTATAATCCCTGGGACCAGCGCTTCTGTCTGGCGCCGGACGGCGATTTCTTCGATGTGCTGATCGATGGCTCTGCCTCGATCGTCACCGACCAGATCGAATGCTTCACCAAAACCGGCATCAAGCTCAAATCCGGTGGCGAGATCGAGGCCGATCTGATCATCCCGGCAACCGGGCTGGAAATGCAATTGCTCGGCGGCATGACGCTCAGCGTTGATGGCGCGATGGTGCGCGCCAGCGACACCGTGACCTATCGCGGCATGATGCTGGGCAATGTGCCCAATCTGGCGATCGCCTTTGGCTATACCAATGCCTCCTGGACGCTGAAGGTCGATCTGACCTGCGAGCGGGTGTGCCGACTGCTCAATCACATGGCGGCGAAGGGCTATGATTATTGCGTGCCGGTGCCGCCGGCCGATCTGGAGACGGCACCCATGCTCGATTTCTCATCGGGCTATGTCCAGCGCGCCCTGGCGCATCTGCCGCGGCAGGGCGTCAAATCGCCGTGGCGCACCTATCAGAACTATGTCCAGGACATGTTGACCATCCGCTTCGGCAAGCTGGAAGACGGGGCGATGAGCTTTGGCCGGCTCGGTGAGGGCGCCCAGAGGGGCGCTGCGCTTGAAGCGGCCGAGTAGGCGGGGCGGGCGCAAGATTTTTGCATAAGGCGTCATGCATTCGAAGTTTCGAGCAATGTGAGCGGTGAATGCAGGCCGGCGCTGGACTTTTTCTCCAACTGCCGCCAGTTTGCAGCCTGACAGTTTTCGAGATCGATCATGGCCCGCGCTAAAGCTCAACAGATTGAAGACGAAAATCGGGCCCGCCTCCGCCTGCTCGGTTTTGGCGGGTTGAGCTTGGCTGCACTCATTTTGATTATCATCGGCCATACGCTGACCGGAGCGCTGCTCGCCCCTGCCTGACATCGTGCCGATGCCGCCGCAGACCGAACCTCGCTCCGACCGGGCGAGGTTTTTTTGTGCCCCGTCCCGGTCTCACCCGCAGATCCTTGCCGGACTTTTCCTTGTGAGCCCCAGATGACCCGTGAATTTGCCGCTGAATTCGACTTCGTTGCCGACATCCATGCCCGCGGCATGGGCGGCGTGCTGCACACGCCCTGCCAGCGCGCCGAGGCGCTGAGCGAGCTGACCGGCTGCGATATCCGCGTCAAGCTGGAGAATCTGCAGACGACCGGCTCCTTCAAGGAACGCGGTGCCTATGCCAAGCTGGTGAGCCTGACGCCGGATGAGCGTGCACGCGGCGTCGTCGCCGCCTCGGCCGGCAATCATGCCCAGGGCGTGGCGCGCCATGGCCGGCTGCTCGGTATCGAGACGAAGATTTTCATGCCGGTCGGTACGCCGGCCATCAAGGTCAATGCGACGCGGACCCAGGGCGCCATCGTGGAGCTGGCCGGCGCAGGGTTCGACGAAACCAGCCAGCTGGCGCGCGATTATTGTGCCGCTGAAGGCCGGGTGCTGGTGCATCCGTTCGACGATCCGCTGGTCATGGCGGGGCAGGGCACTATTGCCACCGAGATGCTGGCCGACCAGCCCGATCTCGATGTCATCGTGGTGCCGATCGGTGGCGGCGGGCTGGCTTCCGGCGTCGCGCTGACAGCCAAGCGGATCAAGCCCGGCATCGAGGTCATCGGCGTGCAGGCCGACCTCTTCCCTGCCTTCCACAACCTGTTTTACGGCGGCGAGCGGCCCGTTGGCGGCATGACACTGGCTGAGGGTATCGCGGTGCGTGATCCGGGCGCGTTGACGCGGCGCATCCTGGCCGATGTGCTCGATGATGTGCTGCTGGTCGATGAGCGCACGATCGAGCGGGCGCTCAATCTCTTCCTGACCCGGTTGCGGGTACTGCCCGAGGGCGCCGGTGCGGCCGGGCTGGCCGCGGTGCTGGCGCATCCGGAACGTTTCGCCGGCAAGGCTGTCGGTCTGGTCCTGACCGGCGGCAATATCGACACACGCCTCCTGTCCTCGCTGCTGCTGCGCGATCTGGCGCGGTCGCGGCGGCTGGCGCGTTTCCGGATCGAGCTGATCGATGTGCCCGGCCAGCTGTCCTCGGTCTCTCACATCATCGCGGAGGCTGGCGGCAATGTGACCGATGTCGCCTATCACAAGACGTTTTCGGATCTGCCCGCCAAGGTGACCTATATCGACATCTCGCTCGAGGCTCAGGACGCCGCTCATATGGACCGCATTCATGCCGCGCTGCGGCAGGCCGGATTTCGCGTCGAATTTGCCGATTACTGAGCCCGCGGCCGGCAATGCCTTCTGCCCACATATTTTATTGG
>JBNMNI010000219.1:0-3455 GCA_051275375.1 Maricaulis sp.
CCGACGGGCTCGACAAATTGCTGCGCGCGGCGCGCCCACACACGCGCGGCCGGGTCATTCTGGTGTTTGGCTGCGGCGGCGATCGCGATCCGACCAAGCGCGAGAAAATGGGCGCCATCGCGGCGCGCCAGGCCGATCATGTCATTGTCACCGACGATAATCCGCGCTCCGAGGATGCGGCCCTGATCCGGGCGGCGATCCTGGAGGGCTGTCCCGGCGCCGAGGAAATCCCTGACCGTGCCGCCGCGATTGCGCGCGGTGTTGCCCTGTTGCAGCCGGGCGATTGCCTGCTGCTGGCGGGCAAGGGGCATGAGACCGGTCAGACCATTGCCGGCGTGGTGCATCCATTCGACGACCGCGAGGAGGGCCGCAAGGCACTCCTGGCCCGCAGGGCATTTCTGAAGCAGGAGGGCGCGCATGCTTAAACCCCTGTGGACCGCCAAGCAGGCGATGGCCGCGACCGGTGGCATGCTGGTCGGGGATCTCGACTGGACCGCATCCGGCCTGTCGATCGATACGCGCTCCATTGTGCCGGGCGATCTCTTCGTCGCGCTCCAGGATGTGCGCGACGGGCATGATTTCGTCACCGATGCGATGGCGCGCGGGGCGGCGGCCTGTCTGGTCACCGACACGTCCAATTGTCCCGGCCCCGCTTTGCAGGTCAAGGACACGCTGGTGGCGCTGCGGGCGCTGGGCGAAGCTGCGCGTGATCGCTGCGGCGCCATCCGCATCGCGGTCACTGGCAGTGTCGGCAAGACCAGCGTCAAGGAGGCTCTGGCCGCTGTGCTGCGGGCCGAGGGGCCGGCGCATTGGAGCGTCAAATCCTATAATAATCACTGGGGCGTGCCGCTGACCCTGGCGCGCATGCCGGTGGAGACCCGGCGCGCCGTGTTCGAACTGGGCATGAACCATGCCGGCGAGATCCGCGATCTCGCCTCGCTGGTGCGGCCGCATGTGGCCCTGATCACCCGCATTGCGCCAGCCCATCTGGAACATCTCGGCACGATCGAGGCGATCGCCGATGCCAAGGCGGAGATCTATGAAGGTCTCGAGCCGGACGGTGTGGCGATCTATCCCTCCGACGATCCGCTCGCCGAGCAATTGGCCAGTTATGCCCGGCGCTCAAGCGCCGCTTTCATGCTCGATTTTGGCCGCAGCGCCTCGGCAGCAATCCGGATCGAATCCTTCGAAACCGGACTGGCCGGCAGTGATGGCATCGTCAATGTGCTCGGCGTGCGCGTGCCCTTCCATCTGGCCGCGACCGGCGAGCATTGGGCCTGGAATGCCGGCGCGGTGTTTGCGGCTGCCGCTGCAGCCGGGCTCGATGCCAAGACTGTTGCTGCCGCCCTGGCAGAGGTCGATGCGGAAGCCGGCCGCGGCCGCGCCCTGACCGTCAATCTGCCCAAGGGCGGGCATTTCACCCTGCTCGACGATGCCTATAACGCCAATCCGGTCTCGATGGCGGCGGCGATTGCCTCGCTGGGCTCAGCCGCGCCGGGACCGGGCGGACGCCGTATCGCCGTGCTCGGCGACATGCTCGAACTGGGAGCGCAATCGCCGGAATTGCATCGCGGCCTGGCCCCCTCGCTGATCGATGCCGATGTCGACGCTGTATTTAGCTGTGGACCCTTGATGCGCGAGCTGCACGACCACTTGCCCGAGCGGCTGCGCGCAGGCTATGCGCCCGGTGCGGACGAGGGGCTGGAGATGGTCGCCTCGGCCATCCGGTCCGGCGATATCGTGCTGATCAAGGGATCGAACGGCTCCCGGCTTCATAAAATCGCCGCTGTTCTGGCCGACGGCTCGGCTTTCACCCTGACGGAGGCCTGATCCGCCAATGCTGTATTTGCTGTTTGCGCCAATGGCGGACGATTTCCAGATCGCCAACCTGTTTCGCTATATCACCTTCCGCTCGGGTGGCGCGCTGATGACGGCGATGCTGATCGCATTCGTGTTTGGCCAGCCAATGATCGGCTGGTTGCGGCGCAAGCAGGGGCGCGGCCAACCGATCCGCGCCGAGGGTATTGAGCGCCATGTGATCGAGAAGGCCGGAACCCCGACCATGGGCGGGTTTCTGATCCTGCTCGGCGTCATGGTCGGCACGCTGTTATGGGCCGATCTGAGCAATGCCTATGTCTGGATCGTGATCTTCGTCACCGCCGGTTTCGGTCTGATCGGCTTCATCGACGACTACCAGAAAGTCACCAAGCAGACGACGGACGGGCTGGGCGGCAAGCTCAAACTGCTCGGCGAGCTGACCATTGCCGTGATCGCGGTCTGGTGGGCAACGGCGACGGCCCAGGCCAATGGCATGGATGCTGCCGTCACCACCTCGATCACCTTTCCCTTCTTCAAGGATTTCCTGTTCAATCTCGGGCCGCTTTTCTACGTCTTCGGCTGTATGGTAATTGTCGGCTCGGGCAATGCGGTCAACATGACCGACGGGCTGGACGGGCTGGCCATCGTGCCGGTGATGATCGCGGCGGCGACCTTCGGCGTCATCGCCTATGTCGTCGGCCGGGTCGATTTCGCCGAATATCTGCAAGTGCTCTACACGCCCGGGACCGGGGAAATCCTGGTCTTCTGCGGTGCCTTGCTGGGCGCTGGTCTGGGCTTTTTATGGTGGAATGCCCCGCCGGCCATGATCTTCATGGGCGATACCGGTTCGCTCTCGCTTGGCGGCGCGCTCGGCGTGATCGCTGTTGCGGTCAAGCACGAGATCGTGCTGGCGATTGTCGGCGGTCTGTTCGTGCTGGAAATGGTCTCGGTCATGGTGCAGGTCGCCAGTTTCAAACTGACCGGCAAGCGCGTCTTCCGCATGGCGCCGATCCACCATCATTACGAGAAAAAGGGCTGGGCCGAGGCCACGATCGTGATCCGTTTCTGGATCATCGCCGTGGTTCTGGCGCTGGTCGGTCTTGCCACGCTCAAGCTGAGATAGGCGATGATCCCGGTTCACGCCTTCAAGGGTCGCCGCGTTGCCGTTTTCGGACTGGGACGCACCGGCCTCGCAACGATCCGCGCTTTGCAGGCCGGCGGAGCCGAGGTGTCCGCCTGGGATGACTCAGCCGCTTCGCGTGAGGCCGCCGAGGCCCAGGGCTTTGTGCTTGACGATCTCAACCGGCGCGACTGGGGCGATATCGCGGCCCTGGTGCTGTCGCCCGGCGTGCCGCTGACCCATCCCAAACCGCATCGCGTGGTCGAGCTGGCGCATGCAGTCGGCGCGCCGGTGATCGGCGATATCGAATTGTTTGCGCGTGAAGTGCTGGCCATGCCAGCCAAGCGGCGTCCGAAAATTATTGCCATCACGGGTACGAATGGCAAATCGACCACCACGGCGCTGATCGGCCATATCCTGCGCGAGGCCGGTCGCAATGTGACCGTCGCCGGCAATATCGGCGATGCGGTTCTGGCCCAGGACCCGCCGCGTCCCGGTTCGTATTATGTGCTGGAAT
>JBNMNI010000220.1:0-3454 GCA_051275375.1 Maricaulis sp.
CGGTCATGCGGCACCTGGCCGCCATGGCGCTCGACCAGCTGCTGCGACATCAGAACCGCGTTCTTCGCCTTGTTGCGGAACAGGCCGATCGTCTTGATGCGGTCGCGGACATGATCCTCGCCCAGGGCCAGGATTTTCTCCGGCGTATCGGCTTCCTCGAACAGAAGCCTTGTCGCCTTGTTGACCCCGATATCGGTTGCCTGCGCCGACAGGGCGACGGCCAGCAGCAGGGTGAAAGGGTTCACATAGTCCAGCTCGGTCTTGGGATCGGGCCGGTCCTGGGCCAGGCGGGCGAAGATATCGAGGGCCTGCTCACGGCTCAGTCCGCGCGGGGCGCGTTTGGCCGGGGTTTTGGCCGGGGTTTTGGTTGGCGTTTTGCTCATGGTGCTTTGTTAACCGGGTTTGGCGGCGGGCGTCATGCCGTTTCTTGCTGCCACGCGCCAATTACCGAGCGGTGGAGACCAGCAGCCAGAGCGCGACGCCGGCCAGCAACACCGACAGCGCCCGCTGGACGATGCGGCGGCGGCGATCGTCTTCGAGGAAGGTGCGCGCCGTGCCGGCCAGGGCGACTATGGCGATGTGAATGGCCGTGGCGACAGAGACCGAGATCGCGGCGAGCAGCGCCGCCTGCAGCGCGATCGGCCGGTCGGGGCTGATGAATTCGGGGAAGACGGCGATATAGAACAGCGCCGCCTTGGGATTGAGGGCATTGATCAGGAAGCCGCGCAGGAAATAGCGCAGATGATTTTCGGTCTGGTGAACCGGCGGCGCCTCATCGGCATCGCGCCAGCCTTCCCACGCCAGATAGAGCAGGAAGAAGACGCCGCCCCAGCGCAATGCCGCATAGAGAAATTCGGAGCGCTCGATCACCGCGCCCAGCCCCAGCGCCGCAGCGGCGCCAATCGTGGCAAGCCCGAGGGCGACCCCGGCGACGGCGGCGAAGCCGGCGCGGCGGCCCTCGCTGGCGCTGAGCACGGCCAGCCAGGCCATGTTGGGCCCCGGCGTCAGCTCGATCACCAGCACGGTGAAGGCAAAGGCGGCAAGGGTGGCGAGCTCGATCATCCTGTCTCAGTACGCAAACCGGCCGGAAACGTCACCTGTCTGTGCAGGCCGGAACAGGATACCCACCGGCTCACCAAGGAAATTTCTATAGGTAAGAGGCATAAAATCGATTGGAATAATGGAATCCCGTCCGGCAAAGTGGGATCATAGCGTCAAAGCGTTCGGCTAACCTTATTCATCAACAACCACGATGGGAGATATCATGGACGGCGAAAGCAAATGCCCGGTACTGGCAGCATCGCAGCGAAACACCGCGGCTGGTGCGCCCTCGAATGCGGGCTGGTGGCCTGAACAATTGAATCTGCGGATCCTGCACCAGCAATCCAGCCTCTCCAATCCGATGGGTGGGGATTTTGATTACGCCAAGGCGTTCAAGAGTCTCGACCTGAAGGCGCTGAAAAAAGACCTCTATGCCCTGATGACGGATTCGCAGCCCTGGTGGCCGGCCGATTACGGTCATTACGGCCCGCTCTTCATCCGCATGGCCTGGCACAGTGCCGGCACGTATCGCATCGGCGATGGCCGTGGCGGCGCCGGTTCCGGCTCGCAGCGCTTTGCGCCGCTCAATAGCTGGCCCGACAATGTCAATCTGGACAAGGCGCGCCGCCTGCTCTGGCCGCTGAAGCAGAAATACGGCAACAAGATTTCCTGGGCCGATCTGATGATCCTGGCCGGCAATTGCGCGCTGGAATCGATGGGCTTCAAAACCTTCGGTTTCGCCGGTGGCCGCGTCGATATCTGGGAGCCGGAAGAGGATATTTACTGGGGCGCCGAGACCGAAATGCTCGGCGACAAGCGCTATAGCGGTGATCGCGATCTGGAAGATCCGCTCGCAGCCGTGCAGATGGGCCTGATCTACGTCAATCCGGAAGGCCCGAACGGCAATCCCGACCCGCTCGCGTCCGGACGTGATGTGCGCGAAACCTTCGCCCGCATGGCGATGAATGATGAAGAGACCGTGGCGCTGGTCGCCGGCGGCCATACCTTCGGCAAATGTCATGGTGCCGGCGATGCGGCCCTTGTCGGCCCGGAGCCGGAAGCCGCCCCGCTTGAGCAGATGGGGCTTGGCTGGAAGAGCAGCCATGGCAGCGGCATTGCCGGTGATCAGATCGGCAGCGGTATCGAGGGCGCCTGGAAACCCAATCCGACCCAATGGGATATGGGCTATCTCAACACGCTGCTCAAATATGAGTGGGAGCTGTCGAAGAGCCCGGCCGGCGCCCATCAATGGCATCCGAAAAATTGCGAAGAGGCCGACATGATCGTCGATGCCTTCGATCCGACCAAGAAGCATCGCCCGATGATGACGACGGCGGATCTTTCGCTGAAGTTTGACCCGATCTACGCGCCCATCGCCCAAGGTTACCAGAAGGACCCGGCCGCTTTCGCCGACGCCTTCGCTCGCGCCTGGTTCAAGCTGACCCATCGCGATATGGGTCCGAAATCGCGCTATCTCGGCCCGGAAGTCCCGGCCGAGGATTTGCTGTGGCAGGACCCGGTCCCGCAAGCCAAACACAAGATGATCGACACCAGGGATATCGCCAATCTGAAGGCCAGGATCCTGGCATCGGGCCTCACCACCTCCCAGCTGGTGCAGACCGCCTGGGCCTCGGCGGCAAGCTTTCGCGGCTCCGACATGCGTGGCGGCGCCAATGGCGCACGTATCCGCCTCGCACCGCAAAAGGACTGGGCGGTCAATCAGCCGGCCCAGCTGGCAAAGGTGCTCAAGACCCTCGAGGGCATCCAGACGGCATTCAATACGGGTAGCAAGAAAGTCTCGCTGGCCGACCTGATTGTTCTGGGCGGTTGTGCCGCCATCGAGGCTGCCGCGAAGAAGGGCGGGCATAATGTCACCGTGCCCTTCAATCCGGGCCGCACCGATGCGACGCAGGAACAGACCGATATCGAGGCCTTTGAGCCGCTCGAACTGACGGCCGACGGCTTCCGCAATTATCTCGGCAAGGCCGATGGCCGGCCCGCCGAGGAAAGACTGGTCGACAAGGCGCAATTGCTCACCCTGACGGCACCGGAAATGACGGTGCTGGTCGGCGGTCTGCGCGTGCTTGATGCCAATGCCGGCGGTGTCCCGCACGGTGTCTTCACCGATCAGCCCGGCACGCTGAGCAATGACTTCTTCGTCAATCTGCTCGATATGGGCACGACCTGGGGACCGTCCGCGGCCTCCGAGGGCGTGCTTGAGGGCCGTGACCGCGCCAGCGGCAAGGTCAAGTGGACGGCGACACGGGTCGATCTGGTGTTCGGCTCCAATTCGCAGCTGCGGGCCCTGGCGGAAGTCTACGCATCCGCCGATGCCAAGGCCTCCTTCGTGACGGAATTCGTCGCGGCCTGGGCCAAGGTGATGGATCTGGATCGCTACGATCTGGCCTGATCC
>JBNMNI010000221.1:0-3430 GCA_051275375.1 Maricaulis sp.
GTGGTCTTGTGCTGGCGCAAGATGGCGTCGAGCAGAAGGGCCGCGTTTGCGCCCGCATTCGGGGCGCTGGTGCCGTGCATGAAGGCTGCAGCCTGTGGCGTGTGTTCGGGTTTGGTGTGCATCATCGCCTCCCTGGCTGATGATGAGAGTTTGACCGCAACCTGTGTCGCGATCAGGCCGCTGGCAGGGCATGTTTGGGGCGGCATTGTTCATCTATCACCCAGCAATCACCTGAAAAACCCAGTCCCATGTCATCCCGGCCGGACGCCCGGACTTGATCCGGGCGAAGAGCCGGGACCTACCCGCGAGACCAGCTGGCTTTGCGGGTAGGTCCCTGATCTGCGCCCCGCATGCGCGGGGCATCCGTCAGGAATGACAAAATTTGATATTTTGAGGAGGAGGAGATTGCCGTCCCCCCTAGCTCCGATACTCCGGATTCTCGTAATCGAAGCGGCAACCGGCTTTCCACGCGTTTCGGTCATTGCCGTGATTGGGCAGGCCGCCGGCCGCTTTCAGCATCCGGGCCATATGCATCAGATTCCAGCTCATGATCGTGGTGTTGCGCTGGGTGAAATCATTGTCGAAGCCAAGGCCGTCATCGCCATAACTGGCGCCGGGTCCGGCTTCGCCGATCCAGCCGCAATCGGCCTGGGGCGGGATGACATAGCCGAGATGGCCGAGGGCGTAGAGAATCGTCATGGCGCAATGCTTGATCCCGTCCTCATTGCCGGTGATGACGGTGCCGCCGACCTTGCCGTAAAAGATTGACTGGCCCTTCTCGTTCAGCTTGCCGGACTCAGCGTAGAGCCGCTCGATCAGGCGGCGGCAGACGGAGCTTTCCTCGCCCAGCCAGATCGGCGTGCCGATCACCAGAATATCGGCGGCCATCACCTTGGCGCTGATCTGCGGCCAGTCATCGCGGGCAAAGCCATGCTCGGTCATGTCCGGATAGACGCCGGGCGCCAGATCATGATCGACCGGGCGAAGCACCTCCACTGCGACGCCATTGGCTTGCATGATCGCGCTGGAGACATTGAGCAGGGTTTCGGTGTGAGACGGCGTCCCTGTGGGCTTGAGGGTGGAGTTCAAAAACAGCGCCGATAATGAGGAGAAATCCAGATCATGGCCTTCGCATAAAGCCTTCTGTTTCTCGTTGAGAACCATGCAACGCGTTCCTTGTTTCGCTAACGGGAAACACTTCAATACCACACCCGCGCCGCCCTCGGGGCGCGGGGCAGCGATTTCCAGGTCACGCCCACCGTTTGAAGCGGGCGCCGCATCGCCCGCATGGCGCCGGTGCGGCGGCTGCGCTAGGCTCGCTGCGTCGCGCCCCTTCGTTTGAGGACATCCCATGCCAGCCAGACCGCAGCACCATGACGGGGCGGAGACAATCGTCGATGCGATCCTCGCTTCGGTCGGCCGCAGGATCGTGCTGGCCCTGCCGCTCGGGCTCGGCAAGCCGAACCATATCGTCAATGCGCTGGTGGCGCGGGCAATGGCGGATCCCGGGATCGATCTGACGATCTTCACGGCGCTGACCCTGGAAACGCCGGCGCTCGGCAGCGAGCTGGAGCGGCGTTTTCTCGAGCCGGCGATGGCGCGGTTGTTTGGCGCTTATCCGCCGCTGAGCTATGCTGCGGCCCTGCGCGACGGCTCCCTGCCCACCAATATCCGGGTCGATGAATTCTTCTTCCTCGCCGGGCGCTGGCGCGGCGTGGCGCGGGCGCAGCAGAATTATATCTGCGCCAATTATACCGACGCCCAGCGCTATATCCTCGATCGCGGCGTCAATGTGATCGGTCAATTGGTGGCCAAACAGCAGGGGCCGGCGGGGCCGCGCTACAGCCTCGGCAGCAATCCCGATATCACACCCGACCTGCTTCGCGCCCGCGCTGAAGGACGGGCAGACTTCATGCTTGTCGGTCAGGTCAATAGCGAGATGCCCTTCATGGGCGGGCCGGCAGGACTGGTTGGCCAGCATGAATTCGCCCACATGCTCGATAGCGAGGCGACGGATTTCGAGCTGTATTCGGCGCCCAAACGGCCGGTCAGCCTGGCCGACCAGGCGATCGGGCTGCAGGTGGCGCGGCTGGTGCCCGATGGTGGCACTTTGCAGATCGGGATTGGCGCCGTCGGCGATGCCGTCGCCCAGGGCCTGATCCTGCGTCAGGCGCAGAATGAGACGTTCGCCCCGCTCTCCGCCGCGCTGCATGCCGGCGATTGCGACGCACTGGCCTGCGAGGACAAGCCCTTCGAGGCCGGGCTCTATGGCGCCAGCGAAATGCTGACCGATGGCTTCCTGCAGCTGGAAAAGGCGAATGTGCTCAAGCGCGAGGTCGATGGCGCTATCGTGCACGCCGCCTTCTTCGTCGAATGCCGCGATTTCTATACCGCCTTGCGCACCATGCCGGAGGGGCAGCGCCAGCGCTTTGCGATGATGCCGGTCAGCTTCACCAATTCGCTGTATGGCGGGGTGGAGGAGCGGCGCCGGGCGCGGGTCGATGCGCGTTTCATCAATAGCGCCATGATGGTCACCCTGCTTGGCGCTGTGGTGTCCGATGCGACCGGCGACGGCCAGGTGGTCAGCGGGGTTGGCGGCCAGTTCGACTTTGCCGAACAGGCCTTTGCCCTGGAGGGCGCGCGCTTCATCATCACCATCAATGCCGTGCGCACCTCACGCGGCAAGACCGTGTCGAATATCCTCTGGTCCTATCCCCACACCACGATACCGCGTCACCGGCGCGATATTGTCGTCACCGAATATGGCATTGCCGATCTGCGCGGCAAGTCGGACGCCGATGTCGTCGCGGCCCTCGTCAATATTGCCGATAGCCGGTTTCAGGCCGAATTGCTGGCGACAGCGAAACAGGCTGGCAAGATCGCCGCCGACTACGAAATCCCCGCCGGCTACCGCAACAACACCCCGGAACGCATCCGCTCGACCCTGGCCCCGGCGCGCCAGGCCGGGCTATTGCCGGCCTTCCCCTTCGGTACGGATTTCACCGAGCTCGAGCAGCGCCTGCTGCCGGCGCTGGAGCGGATGAAGCATGCCTCGGCCTCGCCCGGCTCAAGCCTGCAGCTGGCCCTGAAAGGCCTGCGGCTATCGCTTCAGGGGCAGGTTGATGAAGCCGCGCTGGAGCGGATGGGGCTGGACCGGCCATCCTCCTTGAAGCACCGGCTCTATCGCTGGATGCTGGCGGCGGCCCTCAATGAGAGCGCCGAGGACTGACATCTCGCCTCAGGGCTTCACCCCGGCCGCGAGAATGGCCGCACCCAGTTCGCTGATCGCTGCGGCATCGAGCCTTTCGCTGCGCAATGTCACGACCGGCTCGTCTTCGCGATGCTCGCGGGCGCGATTATAGGCGGCGTCGTAATGGGCGCTGATCAGCTGCGCCGCCAGTTCGCGATAGGCACCGGCCGCATGCAGTTC
>JBNMNI010000222.1:0-3414 GCA_051275375.1 Maricaulis sp.
AGCCTGCCCTTTTCGAGCACGATGATCTGGTCGGCGGTGCGCAGATTGGACAGGCGATGGGAGATCAGGATCACTGATTTGCCGTCCAGCGGACGCTGCATGAATTCCGCTTCGGCGGCCGGGTCCATCGCTGCCGTCGGCTCGTCGAGGATCAGGATGTCAGCCTCTTCATTGAGATAGGCGCGCGCCATGGCGAGGCGCTGCCACTGGCCGCCGGAGAGGTCATGACCGTCGACGAAATGGCGTGACAGCCTGGTGTCGAGACCGGCGGGCAATTCGGCGATCAGCTCCTCGGCCAGGCCGAGCCGGGCGGCCTTGAGAATTTCAGCCTCGTCGGTCTCGGCCAGCGCCAGGCCAGCGGCGATATTGTCGCGCGCGGTCAGCTTGTAATTCATGAAGGGCTGAAACATCACGCCGAGCCGCCGCGCCAGGGCGCTCCGCTGCCATTGCCGCAGATCGAGCCCGTCGAGCATGACCCGGCCGCTATCGGGCGCGTAGAGCCCCGTCGCGAGCTTCACCAGGGTCGTCTTGCCCGAGCCATTGGCGCCGACAATGCCCAGGCGTGCGCCGTGGGGCAGATGGAAACTGACGCCGTCGAGCGCCGGCCGCTTGCGCCCGGGATAACTATAGGTGACCGCATCGAAGCGAAGCCCGTCGTCCGGATCGGGACCGGCGATGGCGCCGCTGGTGCGGTCCTCCTCGGGCAATTCCATCACCTCGAACAGATTGGCGACATAGAGCAGATCCTCGACAACGCCGTTGAATGCCGCCATCAGCGCGGAGACATTCGTCTGGCCCTGTTTGAGCAGGCCGACCAGCATGGTCATCTGACCCAGGCTGATGGCACCGCCAATCGTCACCCAGACGATCCAGACCTTACCGCCAAGAAACACCGCCGAGCTCAGCACGCCCAGCGCCGCCGCTATCCAGGCCTGGCGCGCATGCAGGGCGCTGTCGGCGCTGTGCAGGCTTTCGAATAAGTCGCCATAGCGGCGCAGCAATTCATCGCCGAAGCCGAAATGCAGCCGCTCGCGCGCCGCCGCCTCGGTGGTGATCAGGCTTTCCAGATAGCTGCGCTCGCGCATTTGCGGCGACCGCCCGGTGTAGAAACGATAGGCCGTGCCGGCAAAGCGCAGATTGCCGATGAAGAGCGGCAGGCCGCCAGCCACCACCAGTACGAACAACCAGGGCGAAAAGCCCCAGAGCAAGGCCGCTACCGAGACCAGGGTCAGGGCCTGCTGGCCACCGTCGAACAGGCGGTTGACCAGATTATAGGGCCGGCTCGCCGCGTATTGCCGCGCCAGCAGCAATTGCTGCTGGATCGCCGCATCCTCGACCTGGGACAGCGACAATGCTGCCGACTTGCCGAGGATGAGCGAGGTGACGGCGAAGCCAAGCTCGGCATGCAGGCGTGTCTTGTAGAAAACCAGCACCCGGCGCGCCGCGAGCAAGACGGCCAATGCCCCCGCCTCGGCCGCGACCCAGAGCAGGGCCATGTCGCGATCGGCCGGACTGGCGCTGTCCATTGCTGTGACGACGCCGTCGATCACCAGTTTGGACAAATAGAGCGCCAGCGCCGGCAAGAGCGCGACGAAGACGGTCATCGCCGCAATCAGCAGAGTCAGACCGCGGCTGGTCGACCAGGTCAGGCGAAATGTGCGCCAGGCATAGCGCGCACCGGTAGCAAGGCCTGGAACCGGCGACGCCACAGTCTCCTCGGACGTGCCGGTGTCAGTCATCGTTCATCAGGCCACGCGGGCCGCTTGCCGTTGTGGCTCGGCATCGGCCATCATTGTTGCCGACAACACAGCCCCGTTGTGCGGGAAAGGCGCCGCAGGCACGGGCCGCTCGAGGAATTCGGCCAATTTGCCAAATCCTTCTCCGGAACAGATATCGATGATCAGCAGATCATCCGGTCGGTCCTTGAAATATTCCATCACCGAGCGGACATGCGCGTCATAGACGGCCACGAAACGCTCCGGGTCGAAATTGTAACAGCCATAGACAGCTGCCCGCAGGAATTGCCGCATGCGCAGATGGACTTCCTCGTCCGGGTCGTCAAATTCCTTGAATGCGGGGCGATTATACCAATGACGGGCACAGGAGGCGAGCCAGCTTTCGCGATCGCGCACGGTGAGCACGAATTTGCTGCCCGGATAGAGCTTGTCGAAATGCGGGTAGAAAGGGATGGTCGTGATATCGGTCAGCCCGTCGAGATCGCGCAGGATCGTCAGATCATACTGGGCGTTTGAAAGCTCGACATAGGTGTCCTCGTCGATCGGGTAGTGCGAGCAGTCGAAGCCGAGCATTTGCAGGGCGCTGGTCAGGCTGCGCGTGCCGGTACGGCTGAGACCGAGACCGAAAATCTTTGATTTGCTGGCTTTCTGGCCATAACCGACCCGGTCGCGGTTTTCCTTCAGCCAGCTGTCGAGTTCCTCACGGGTAAAATCGCCCTTGTCGGCAATCCCCATCCGCGCCAGTTCCGCCGTCGCATGCTGTGGCAGCGCCTCGATGAAATCATGCACTTCCTGCGGCGTTGCCGTCTCCGGCACCGCCGCATGGGCGAAATCGACCGCGTGGCGGGCAATCGTCAGATCGCACATCACGCCTGGCTCGGTTTTCCAGCCTTTCATGGCGCGGATCAGACGCTGGCGCTGCTCCTTGGTCCGGCTGCGCAGCTGGCGCAGGGCGTATTTCATGAAGACGTGGTGATAGGACTGGAAGTGATCGTGCAGGATGTCGAAATTGCGGAATTGCTTGCCCGCCCCCATCGGCTTCATCGCCAGATTGCGCAGACGCGATTCCGGGCGGAGCACGTATTTCAGATCATTCTCGGGCACTTTCGTCGCTGCCATTGCCCGCACGACATCGATGCGGGTGATGTGGACGCCACAATGCAGCCGGCCCCGGAAACGGTCGCTGACATAGGAATCGACATAGGGCGCGTCGCAGGCATCGATGAAGGCGCGCATATCCTCCAGGATCAGGCAGTCGGCATCGACATAGACGACGTAATCGCAGTCATGCTTGATGGCGAGCATCTGGTTGACGCATTCGGTGAAGGGCCGGACATCATCAAGAATGAAGGTGTTTTCGGGCCGGATATGCTCCTGCGCCAAGGCCAGGGCGACGTCGCGCGTGCGCTCGTCAATCTGCCGGAAAACCAGGTCAACTTTTGCCATAATCCGTTCAAACTCCAACACTGAACTGTGCGTTAAACGCTCCGGCAAGCGTTTCGAACAAGGCCAGATGGGCCGGGTCGAGTTCGTGCTTCCATCGCAAATCGAGCTCAATCCCGCCGGAATGATTCTCGTAATAACCACTGGTGCGATCCGTCAGGGAGACGAAGGCATCATCGGGATCGTCAAAACGCGTCTTTGCGGCAATGAATTGGGTGCCGCTATTGCCGCCCAG
>JBNMNI010000223.1:0-3411 GCA_051275375.1 Maricaulis sp.
TAATGGACATTGGCCCATTCCGGATTATCCATCTCCTGCCAGCGCTCATAGGCGGCCAGACGCCAGTCCAGCATCCATTGCGGCTCATCCTTGGTGGCTGAGATATAGCGGATGATATCCGTATTCAGCCCCTTGGGCGCGATGTCCTGTTCGGTGTCTGTCGTGAAGCCATACTTGTACTTGCCGGATTCCAGCTCGCGGACATCATCGATAGTCTGTTTGATCGCTGCCATATTTCCTATCGCCCTCAGGCGCTCACTTGAAGTTTCGGGGCGATACGTGTCAGCGCAGCCGTCCAGGCGCGCGCAAACGCATCGATATCGGATTTATTCGAGGTCCAGCCAAAGCTGATACGGATCAGCCCCTCGGCCGGACCATCTGTCAGGCCGAGCGCCACACCCGCCTTGGAGCCGCGCGTCTTGCCGGAGGAACAGGCCGAACCGGCGCTGATCGAGATATCGGCCAGATCCATCGCCATCACTTGCGTCTCGCCCTTCCAGGACGGATGGGCGATGCAGAGCGTATTGGGCAGGCGCGGCGCGGCGAGACCGAGAATTTCGATCTGTGGTGCCGCGGCCTGAAGCCGTGCCGCCAGGGCGTCGCGCCAGCCGGCCAGGGCCGCGAATTGATCCAGTTCGGCGATCGACAGCTCCAGAGCGCTGCCAAGGCCGATAATGCCGGCGACATTGAGCGTGCCACCGCGGCGACCCTTTTCCTGGCCGCCACCATGATGATGGCGCGAGAGCGGGGCATTGCAGGCGGCTATCAGTGCGCCGCTGCCTTGAGGGCCGCCGAATTTATGCGCCGAGATCGCCATGTAATCGGCACCGAGCGCAGCGAAATCGACGGGGATCTTGCCGACGGCCTGGATGGCATCAACGATCATCAGACCGTCATGCTCGTGGATCATGGCCGCCGCGGCTGCAACCGGCTGGATGGTGCCGATCTCGTTATTGGCCAGCATCAGGGCCAGCACGGGGCGGCCATCGCGTTCGCTATCCCAGTTCGCCAGACGCTGCGCCAGCCAGGCAAGGTCAGCGACACCGTCAGCGGTCACCGGCAGGGTCTCGACCGGCAAGCCCGAAGCGCTTGCCGTGGCGGCGATGGCTTCATGCTCGAGTGCCGAGACGATCAGGCGCCTGGCATTGCCGGCATCGATCGCGGAGTGAAGTGCCAGATTGGTCGCCTCGGTGCCACCGGAGGTGAAGATCACATCCTCGGCCCGGGCACACAGCAGACGTCCAACCACGCGGCGCACATCCTCCACAGCGCGCGCGGCCTGCTGGCCATCGCGGTGCACCGAGGACGGATTGCCGGTCACGGCCATGGCCTCGGCCATCGCCGTGATGACTTGCGGCCGCACCGTGGTGGTGGCGTTATGGTCGAGATAGAGCCGCATGACGCTATTCAGCCGCCTGGTGGTTCATATCCAGGCCCATGGCCCGTTCAAGCCGGCCGATCGCACCGCTGGCCGAGCCCTGAAGCCGGCGCTCCGTCACGTCTTCCAGCGTCACCGAGCTGAGGAAGAGAAAGATGTGCCGGCTCAGCTCATCCCACAAATCATGCGTGACGCAGCGGCGGCCATCGGCCAGACAGCCCTTGGCATTGGAGCATCGGGTCGCACGCAGCGGTTCGTCGACTGCAGTGATGATATCGGAGATACGAATCTCGGCGGCTTCGCGACTGAGGCGGTAACCGCCGCCCGGCCCGCGCACGCTGGAAACCACCTCTGCCCGGCGCAGCTTGGCAAATAACTGTTCCAGATAGGACAATGAGATCGATTGACGCGAGGCGATCTCGGCCAGGGTCACAGGACTGCCTGCGCTCGCAGCGGCAAGGTCGGCCATCGCCATCACGGCGTAACGCCCTTTGGTGCTCAGCTTCATGCGTTTGCCTCCTTAAACACTCGCATCTCGCATACCGATCATGCTAAGACCCGCCCCTTCGGAAGGGTGAGCACGCGTTTGCGAGCATGCGAGTCGAATATCCGAGTAGGTTAGTCAAGTATATGGCCTCGGCGTCGCGCCGTTTCAAGGCGCGATTTGCCGCATGGCAGCACGAAACTCAGTGGTACCACCCAGGAAGGCGAGACTGAATGCCTGACGTAATCATCCCCGGCCCAGCCGGCCGGCTTGAAGGGCGTTACAGCCCGAGCGAAGATCCGACGGCGCCCGTCGCGCTGATTCTCCACGCCCATCCGCTTGGCGGCGGGCATATGGAAAACCCGCTGGTGGAGATGATGTATGATTCATTCCGCAAGCGGAATTTCGCGACATTGCGCTTCAATTTCCGCGGCGTCGGCCGCAGCCAGGGCAGCTATGACCAGGGTCTGGGCGAGTTGTCCGACGCGGCCACCGTGCTCGACTGGGTGCAGGGTTATAATGCCACGGCGCGCTATTGCTGGGTCGCGGGCCATTCCTTCGGCGCCTGGGTCGGCATGCAGCTTTTGATGCGGCGTCCGGAAATTGCCGGCTTCGTCTCGGTCGCACCGCCAACCAATATGTATGACTTCACCTTCCTCGCCCCCTGCCCGGCCTCGGGCATTATCGTCCATGGCGGCGCCGACAAGATCGTGCCGGCCGAGGATGTCGAGCGGGTGATGTCGAAGGTGCGCGTGCAAAAGGGTATCGAGATCAAACGCGATATCATCCCTGAGGCCAATCACCTGTTCACCGACCATCTTCCCGAACTGGAACGCCGGATCAATACCTATCTCGACGACCGCATTCCGCTGGTCGAGAAGGAACGGTCCGAGCGTCAGATCACCGGCAAGCGCTAGACGCGAGCCGCAGGGCAGAGATGAAAAACCCGCCAGCCTCACAGCTGGCGGGTTTTTCATGCCGGCAATCAGGCTTTCGCGTGCGCGATACGGCCGCCGCAGATCGGGCGCGAAGCGCCGGTCGTCGAGGGCAGGCTGGTGGGAAGCCCGGCGGCAACGCGGATGGCAAGCCAGGCGAAGGCCTCGGCCTCCAGCAGATCGCCGCGCCAGCCGACAGCCTCAACCGCCTCGGGACGAACGCCCATCGCGGCGCCCATCATCCGCATCAATACCGGATTATGCCGCCCGCCACCGGTGGCGAGAATCCGGCCGGGCTGGCCGAGCTTGTCGATCGCCGCCGCGACCGTGCGGGCGGTAAAGGCGGTCAGGGTCGCTGCGCCATCGGCATCGCCCAGATGCTGCACCGCATCGAGCGAGAAGTCCCAGCGATCAAGGGATTTGGGCGGAGCCTTGGCGAAGAAGGGGTGTTTCATCAGGGCTTTCAGCGCCGCCACATCGATCTTGCCGCGCGCGGCCAGCTCGCCATTATAGTCATGGCTGGTCCCCAGACGCTGCTGGCACCAGGCGTCGATCAGGCCATTGGCCGGACCGGTATCGAAGGCAATCGGATCGCTGTCGGGCGCCAGCCAGGT
>JBNMNI010000224.1:0-3409 GCA_051275375.1 Maricaulis sp.
TCGGCGACACCGATACAGCTTTCGAAAGGGTGCCTCATGGCTTCCGACTGGTCCGATCCGCGGCCAATGTCGCCACACCTCCAGGTCTGGCGCTGGCATGCGACGATGGCGTCCTCCATCATGCACCGGGCAACCGGCATCGGTAATTATATCGGCGCGGTTGCGATCGCGGTCTGGATCGTGCTGCTGGCCTTCGGCGCCGAGGGCTCGATCGCCTTCCTGTTCGAGGGCCCGATGGGCTGGGTCACCCGGTTCGGACTGATCCTCCTGACCTATTCGGTGAGCTATCACTGGCTCAATGGCCTGCGTCACCTGATGTGGGATTTCGGCAAGGGCTTCGACCCGAAGGGTTCGAATTTCCGCTCGATGGCGATCATGGTCCTGGCCGTGATCCCGACGCTTGCCCTCTGGCTTGGTTTCGGGAGCTGATCGATGAGCGATTACAGAACTCCAGCCGCCAAGGTGCGCGGCCTCGGCGCCTCCGGTCACGGTACGGCGCATTTCATCGCCCAGCGCGTCACCGCGATTGCGCTCTTCTTTCTCCTGCCGGTGTTTGTCTGGCTTCTGGCGACCTCCGGCGCGCCGGATCCGGCTGCGGTGCGGGCAATGCTCGCTTCGCCACTGGGCGCGATCGTGACCCTGCTGACGCTGACCGCCGGCTTCCATCATATGCGCTCCGGCCTGCAGGTCGTGATCGAGGACTATGTCCACAAGGCCGGCACGAAGACTGTGCTCCTGCTCGGCAATACTTTTCTGACACTGGGCCTGTGGCTGGTCACGGTGTTCGCTCTCGTCAAACTCGCGCTGTAACGGACGTTTATTCATGGCCGACTACAAATGGATCGATCACACCTATGATGTCGTGGTCGTTGGCGCTGGCGGCTCCGGTCTGCGCGCTGCCCTGGGTGCCTCGCAAGCCGGTCTGAAGACCGCCTGCATCACCAAGGTCTTCCCGACCCGCTCCCACACTGTCGCAGCCCAGGGCGGGATTTCCGCCTCGCTCGGCAATATGGGCGAGGATGACTGGCGCTGGCATATGTATGACACCGTCAAGGGCTCCGACTGGCTCGGCGACCAGGACGCGATCGAATATCTCTGCCGTCAGGCCCCGGCCGCCGTTTACGAGCTGGAGCACTGGGGCGTGCCCTTCTCGCGTACCGAGGATGGCAAGATCTATCAGCGTGCCTTTGGCGGCATGACGCGCAATTTCGGCGAAGGCCCGGTCCAGCGCACCTGCGCCGCCGCCGACCGCACCGGTCACGCCATCCTGCACACGCTCTATGGCCAGTCCGTGCGCCATGAGACCGAATTCTTCATCGAGTATTTCGCCCTCGATCTGATCATGGAAGACGGCGTCTGCCGCGGCATCACCGCCTGGAAGCTCGATGACGGCACATTGCACCGTTTCCGCGCCCAGACCGTGGTGCTGGCGACCGGCGGCTATGGCCGCGCCTATTTCTCCGCCACTTCGGCCCACACCTGTACCGGTGACGGCAATGCCATGGTGCTGCGCGCCGGCCTGCCGCTGCAGGACATGGAATTCGTCCAATTCCACCCGACCGGGATTTATGGCGCCGGCTGCCTGATCACCGAGGGCGCGCGCGGCGAGGGCGGCTATCTGACCAATTCCGAAGGCGAGCGCTTCATGGAACGCTATGCGCCATCGGCCAAGGATCTCGCTTCACGCGATGTCGTCTCACGCTCGATGACGATGGAAATCCGCGAGGGCCGCGGCGTCGGTCCCAACAAGGATCACATCTATCTGCATCTCGACCATCTCGATCCGGCCGTGCTGGCCGAGCGCCTGCCGGGCATTTCCGACAGTGCCCGCGTCTTCGCCGGCGTCGATGTCACCAAACAGCCCATCCCCGTCCTGCCGACGGTCCATTACAATATGGGCGGCATCCCGACCAATTATCATGGCGAGGTTCTCACCAAGGTCGGCGATAATGCCGATACGGTCGTGCCCGGCCTGATGGCCGTCGGCGAAGCGGCCTGCGTCTCGGTGCATGGCGCCAATCGTCTTGGCTCCAACTCGCTGATCGATCTGGTCGTGTTCGGCCGCGCCGCCGGCCTGCGCCTTGGCGAGACCGTCACCCCGGGCGCGCCGCAGCCTGAATTCAAGCCGGAAGAGGGCCAGAACTCCCTCGATCGGCTCGACAAGTATCGCTATGCCTCCGGCGGCACGCCGACGGCGAAACTGCGGCTGGAAATGCAGCGCGGCATGCAGAATAATTGCGCCGTCTTCCGCACCGGCGAAGTCCTCAATGAGGGCGTCGAGGCGATGCGCAAAGTCCATGCCGGCATGGCCGATATCGGCGTCTCGGACCGTTCCATGGTCTGGAATACCGATCTGATGGAGACGCTCGAGCTCGACAATCTGCTCGCCCAGGCTGTCGTCACCGTCAATGGCGCGGCCAATCGCGAGGAAAGCCGCGGCGCCCATGCGCGCGAGGATTTCCCGGATCGCAATGACGAGACCTGGATGAAACACACCCTCGCCTGGTGTGATGACAAGGGCGATGTGACGATCGATTATCGCCCGGTCCATGCCTATACGATGTCGAAAGATATCGAGTACATCGTGCCAAAAGCTCGGGTTTATTGAGGGAAGATAATCATGGTTCAACTCACACTTCCCCGCGGCTCTGAGCCGACCAAAGGCAAGGCCTGGCCCAAGCCGGACGGCGCCAGGAATGTGCGCTCTTTCCGCGTCTATCGCTATGATCCGGAAAGCGGAAATCCGCCCAGCTGGGACACCTATAAGGTCGATCTCGACGATTGCGGGCCGATGGTTCTCGATGCCATCCTGTGGATCAAGAATAATGTCGACTCGACGCTGGCTTTCCGGCGTTCCTGCCGCGAGGGCGTATGTGGCTCCTGTTCGATGAATATCGGCGGGCGCAACACCATCGCCTGCACCGCCGGCATTGATGAATACCAGGGCACGATCACCATCTCGCCGCTGCCGCACCAGCCTGTGGTGCGTGATCTCATCCCGGATTTGACCCAGTTCTACGCCCAGCATGCGGCGATCAAACCCTATCTCCAGACCGATACACCGGCGCCGGAGAAGGAGTGGCTGCAATCGCCCGCAGAACGCGCCCAGCTCGACGGAGCCTATGAGTGCATCATGTGCGCCGCCTGCTCGACCGCCTGCCCGTCCTATTGGTGGAATGCCGATAAATATCTCGGGCCTGCCGCGCTGCTGCAATCCTATCGCTGGCTGGCCGACAGCCGCGATGAAGCCAAGGGCGAGCGCCTCGACGAGCTCGATGATCCGTTCAAGCTTTATCGCTGCCACACGATCATGAATTGCGCCCAGGTCTGCCCAAAAGGGCTCAACCCGGCCGAAGCGATCGGCAAGATCAAGACCATGCTGGTCGAACGCGAGAGCTGAGGCTAAAAT
>JBNMNI010000225.1:0-3387 GCA_051275375.1 Maricaulis sp.
GAGGGCGCGCCGGTCGATCTCTCCCTGTTCGACGTGCTGCGCACGGTGATCTATTTTGCGGCCCTGTTCTGGGTCACCTCGCTGGCGGGCCGCGCGGTCAATACCCAGCTGCAAAAGGCCGAGGAGCTGTCGCCGGCCTTCCGGGCGCTGATCGCCAAAATCCTTGGCTTCATGCTGCCGGTGATTGCGCTCCTGCTGGCGCTGCAGCTGACCGGTTTCAATCTCGCCACCCTGGCAATCTTTTCCGGCGCTGTCGGTATCGGTGTCGGACTGGGCCTGCAGAAGACGGTCGCCAATTTCGCCGCCGGTTTCACCCTGCTGGCCGACAAGTCGATCAAGCCCGGCGATGCGCTCGAGATCGATGGTACGTTTGGCTGGGTGACCGAGATGCAGTCGCGCTATGTCTCGATCCGCACGCGCGACGGCACGGAAATGCTGATCCCCAATGAGCGTTTCATTGCCGAGGGCGTCATCAACTGGTCGAAATCGGATCGCGCCGTGCGCATTCATGCGCCCTTCGGCGTCTCCTATGGCACGCATGATATCGAAGAGGTGCAGGCGCTCGCCATCGCGGCCGCGGCCAGCGTCAAGCGCGTCCTGACCAGCCATACGCCGGTGTGCAATCTGACCGCCTATGGCGCCAGCTCGGTCGATTTCGACCTGCGCTTCTGGATCGCCGATCCGGAGGCGGGCCTGTCCAATGTGCGCAGCGATGTGTTTGTCGCGATCTGGAAGGCCTTCCATGCCAATGGCATCGAATTCCCCTTCCCGCAGCTGGATGTCCATCTCAAGGACCGCCCGCAGGGGTGAATGGCGGATCGACGCCTTGGGGTTGCGCCCGGCGCATTCTGGTTGTTTGATCCCCGCTGATCTCAAATGGGGGGAAGCCAGGTGAAGGCAGGTCACAGCTACGTGGTATTCGCCGATCTGGTCGGATACAGTCAACTGACCGACAAGCACTTGTCGGTGTTCCATGGCAGGGTATTGCCGGACATTGCCAAGCGCCTCAAACTGGACATCTGCGACTATGTCAATGTCTGGGGCGACGCGCTTGTGTTCGCCGGTCCGCACTTGCGGCCGATGGTGCGTGACGCGCTTGAATTGCGCGACGCATTTCAGAACCGGTTCTGGACCGAGGACGACCTGCCCCAGCTGACGGCTCGCATTTCCATGCACCGTGGCGAGATGCTCAAGGGCGAAGACCCCTTCTCCAGGCGCGGGGTTATTGTCGGACGCTCGGTGGTAACGGCAGCGCGTATCGAACCGATCACGACCCCTGGGATGATCTGGGTCAGCGAGGCGGTTGCAATTGATGTTAAGGAAAATCAGCGCGGCGAACCCAATCGCATGTTTGAGGTGGACGAGATCGGCGAAATTCCGCTTGCCAAACGTTTTGGACAAGCCCGCCTCTTTCGTCTTCGACGCCCGAATGAAGCGGCGCTCACCCAGCAGGAAATCGACGATATCCGGAGAGCTTCGGAGGAGCGGCTTGCGGCTGAACGCCGGCTTCGGAGCACCACTTCAACGGGCGATGGGGCGCAGCCGCGCGAACATACCGCAGCCGTCGGCATCGTCGTTCAGGGGGGCAAGGTCGCCTTGGTCAAGCGGCGGCCGAACTCCGAGGGGTTGGACTGGATGTTTCCCTCCGGTGCCGTCTTGCCGCTTCAGGCTCCGAAAACGCAAGTCTGGCGGGAGGTCATGAAGGAGACCGGCTTGTCCTGCATGGTTCGGGACGAAATCTTGCCGAGTCGCGTTCACCCGGTCACGGGCGTGATTTGCCGCTATTTTCACCTCACCCCCCTCGAGGACAACGCGGAGGTGTCGAATCGAGATACATTGGAGAATGAGGATGCCCGCTGGGTTGCGATCGATGCCGTCGCTGATTTAATCGGTGACGGGCTTTATGCTCAGGTTGCGGAATACCTTGATGGACTTGGGGGCAAAGTGGATTGAGCGCTAAGCATGCGACCAGATTCCAGCTTGATTTTTCTGCCAGGATTGTCCATGCCACTCGCCTCCAAGGAGGCTGGCATGCATTCGATCGCGCTCGCATTGGTGCACAGACCCGAAGACAATAAAGTGTTGATGGTCCGCCGCAGACTGGGGGCCAGTCTTCTGACATGGTGTTTTCCGGGCGGCAAGATCGAACCTTGGGGCGAGAAGCCTGCCGACGCGGCGCGCCGCGAAGTCCGCGAGGAGACGGGTGTTGTCTGTGCGAAGTCATTCCGCAAAGTGGCTGCACGAAAACACCCGCGGGAACCTGCTCACATTTGCTATTTTGCCTTCACACATCAAGGCGGCGATGGAGAAAACATCGAGGCCGACAAACATGAGGCCGTCGCGTGGCTGTCGCCGCAGACCGTCATTTTTGAGCTTGGGGCGTCTCTGACTCCAAAGGTCCGGCAAGAGCTTGAGCGGCTCGCAAGTGATGATCCCCTCCGCTGTCGGACGGCGCCGGAAATTCCTCAACTCGAACTGATCTAGCGCGCTGCGATCAGGCCGCTAGAGCAGACCGATCTCGCGCAGGCGCTGATTGAGGAAATCATTGGCCCGCATCGGCTCGGGATATTTGTCGGGATGCGCCGCCGAGGCGCAGCCGGGCAGGGTCTCGATCATGTAGTCGGGCCGATAGTGCAGGAAGAAGGGCATGGAATAGCGCGAATGCCCGGTGCGCGCCCCGACCGGGTTGATGACGCGGTGCTGGGTCGAGGGCAGGACATCATTGGTCGAGCGCGCCAGCATATCGCCCATATTGACCACCAGGCAGCCGGGCGGCGGGTTCATGTCGATCCATTCGCCCGAACGCGCCTTGACCTGCAGCCCGGGCTCTTCGGCGCCAAGCAGCAAGGTAATGGTATTGATATCGCCATGCGCCTCGGCGCGGATCGAACCGCCCGGATCACCGGCCACGGGCGGGTAGTGCAAGAGCCGCATCACCGAATTGCCATCCTTGACGGTGTCGTCGAAGAAGTCGGCGGTCAGGCCGAGATCGAGCGCGATGGCGCTGAGCACGCGCCGGCCGAGCGCGTCGAAATCCTGGTAGAGGCCGTGGACGGTGTCGGTCCAGCCCTCGATTTCGGCGGGCACCAGATTGGGCGCCATATCGGCCTCATATTTATGCCCCTTCGGCAGATCGCGGCCGACATGCCAGAATTCCTTCAGATCGACATGCTTGGCATCCTTGGCAATCTCCTTGCCGAAGGGCGTATAGCCGCGCGCGCCGCCACCGCCGGGGATGAAATATTGCTGCTTAACCGCCTCCGGCAGGGCGAAGAATTGCGCAGCCTTGGCGTAGCTGCGATCGATCCGGGCCGGGTCAAGGCCGTGGTCGGAGATGGCGGCAAAGCCGAATTCGCGGAAACTGCGTCCCAGCTCGGCGGCAAAGCC
>JBNMNI010000226.1:0-3379 GCA_051275375.1 Maricaulis sp.
CAACGTCAGATCAATATTATTCTTGAATTGAGCCGTGTCGGGAAATCTGTTTGCCGACACAGAGAAATATTTCGAATATCATTTCATTTAAGCGCCTTCCGGCTTATCCAAAGGGCGATCACGACGCAAGGTATTCCTCGCCGGCCGCGTGTAGACGCCCCACCCATTTCTGCCCTCCCGCCAGGACGGGTCTGGCAGCGCCGGTTTGCGCGACAGGGCGGGGGCCGGCGGCTGATCCGGATCGACCCCGCACCACCTCCGAAACAGCGAAAAGCGATCCATTCCGCTCCCGGCCTCGTACCACTCGAAAGCCGCGCTGTGACCCGCAGCGCCAAGCCCCGTTGCCAGTCCGGCATTCACCTTTTACGAGACTGGCAGAAGTTTCGCATTCTGGAGCCATCGATGCGCCGTTACAGCTTTTTGATTATTGCCCTGCTTGTCTTCGCCGCCATGACGGGGATCGTGGCGTTTCGCGTCCTGACCGGTGCGGGCCCTGATCAGGGGCGTGGGCAGCGCCCGGTGCTGCCAGTGGCCTCCTATGAAGTGACAACATTCGAGTTCGCCGACATTGTCCAGGCGCTCGGCACGGCACGGTCGAAGGAGAGCGTCACGGTCTCGGCGCGGGTATCGGACACGATTTCGCGGATCAATTTCGAGAGTGGCCAGCGCGTCGAGGCCGGCGATATCCTGATCGAGCTGACCGACAATGAAGAGGCCGCCGGACTGACCGAGGCGCGCACCACGCTACGCGAGGCGCAACGCGATCTGGACCGGGTCAATGATCTGATAGCGCGCGGCGTCGCGCCGCAGCAGCGCCAGGACGAGGCCCGCGCCGTGCTCGAACGCTCGCAGGCGCGCGTCGTATCGATCGAGGCGCAATTGGCCGACCGCATCGTGCGCGCGCCCTTTTCCGGCGTGGTCGGGCTGCGCGAAGTCAGCCCCGGCCAGCTGATCCGTCCAGGCGATCCGATCACCACGCTCGATGATGTCAGCGCCATCCAGCTCGACTTCACCGTGCCGGAGCGCTTCCTCGCCAATATCCGGGCGGGAATGATGATCGAGGCGCGCACCAATGCCTATCCCGATCATGTCTTCCTGGGCATGATCGCCCAGGTCGACAGCCGGGTCGATCCGATCTCGCGCGCCGTGATCGTGCGCGCCGAGATTGACAATACCGATGGCCGCATCCTGCCCGGCCAGCTGATGGTGGTGGAAGTGCGCCGCGATGTTCGCGACAATCCGGCCGTGCCTGGCTCAGCGATCACCCGCTATCTCGACGACAGCTTTGTGTTTGTGATCGCCGATGAGGCGGGCACGACGATCGCCCGGCGGCGCGATGTCGAACTGGGCCTGCGCACCGGCGAAGTGGTCGAGATCCGCAGCGGGCTGGAGCCGGGCGAGCGCATTGTCGCCGAAGGCGTGCACCGGGTGAGCGATGGCATACCGGTCGATGTGACCGCACAACGCCAATATGACAGCGTGCGCAGCAATAGCGCGACCGCATCGACGGTGACGCTGCCATGACCCTCTCAGACATCGCCGTCCGCCGCCCCGTCCTCGCCTTCGTCGCCAGCGCCCTGATCGTGGTGTTCGGGATATTGGGCCTGCGTTCCCTGCCACTGCGCGAATTGCCTGATGTCGACCAGCCGATCGTTTCGGTCTCGGCCAGCTATCCGGGCGCCAATGCCGAAGTGGTGGAAAATCGCGTCACCCAGCCGATCGAGGACCAGTTGTCCGGCATTGACGGGGTGGACACCATCACCTCATCCTCGCGTGACGGCAATGCCCGCATCTCCATCACTTTCGCGCTCAGCCGCAATATCGAGGCGGCCGCCAATGATGTCCGCGACGCCGTTTCGCGCGTGATCGACCGCCTGCCGCCCGATGTCGAGAACATTGAAGTGCGCAAGCAGGACAGCGATGCCCGCCCCTTCATGTGGTACAGCCTCATCTCCGACCGCATGACGTCGGAGGAATTGTCCGACTATGCCGAACGCGTCATGGTCGACCGTTTCAGCGTCATTGATGGCGTCGCCAATGTCCGCATTGGCGGTCAGCGCCGCTATGCGATGCGCATCTGGCTCAACCCGCAGGCGATGGCGGCGCGCGGCATCACCGTCGCCGATATCGACAGCGCCCTGCGCCAGCAGAATGTCGAAGTGCCCGGCGGCTCGGTCGAGACGGTGGACACTGAAATGGTGGTGCGGGTCGAGCGCCTGTTTGCCGATCCGGACAGTTTTGCCCGCATGCCGATCACCGGCGCCGAAGAGGGCCATGTCGTGCGCCTCGGCGAGATTGCCGATGTCGTGCTGGAAGCGGAAGAACCGCGCACCCTGTTCCGCGGCAATGGCCAGAACATGATCGGGCTGGGCTTTGTGCGCCAGAGCCAGGCCAATTCGGTCGATGTCGCCCGCCGCGTCACCGAACAGGCCGAAAGCCTGACCGGGACGCTGCCGGACGGCATGCAATTGATCAAGGCGTCCGACGACACGGTTTTCATCGAGGAATCGATCCGCGAAGTCTGGCGCACCCTGGCCGTCGCTGCCGGCCTGGTCGTGCTGATCATCTATCTTTTCCTGGGCAGCGTCCGCGCCGCCATCATCCCGGCCGCCGTTGTGCCGGTCTGCCTGATCGGCGTCTTCTCGGTGCTCTCCTTTGCCGGCTTCTCGATCAATATCCTGACCCTGCTTGGACTGGTCCTGTCGATCGGCCTGGTGGTGGATGATTCCATTGTCGTGCTGGAGAATATCCAGCGCCGGATCGATCTGGGCGAACCGCCAGCCCTGGCCGCCCTGCGCGGCGGACGCCAGGTCTTCTTCGCTGTCGTCGCCACCACAGCCGTGCTGGTCGCCGTCTTCGTGCCGCTGGTTTTCCTGCCGGGCTTTATCGGACGCATTTTCACCGAGCTCGCCCTGACGATCGCTGCGGCCGTCGTACTTTCGTCCTTCGTCGCGCTGACCCTGACGCCGATGATGGCGTCCAAGCTGCTGCGTCCGAGCCAGGAGAGCCGCGGCCTGGCACGCTGGGTCAATGGCATCGTCAATCTGGTGCGCGACAGTTATCGCGCCAGCCTCGAACTGGCGATGAAGGCCCCGCTCCTGGTGCTGCCGGTCATCCTGGTCGCTCTGGCCGGCTCGGGCGTCTTGCTCAACCGCCTGCCCTCCGAACTGACGCCGCCGGAAGATCGCGGTGCCTTCTTCGGCGCTTTCTCCGGGCCGGAAGGGGCCAGTTTCGACTATATGTCGACCCAGGCCGCCGCCGTCGAAGACGTGGTGATGGATTATGTCGAATCCGGCGAATTGCGCCGCGTCCTGGTGATCTCGCCAGGCTGGGGCGGAGCGGGCTATAATTCCGGCTTCGTCATCGGCACCATGGCCGA
>JBNMNI010000227.1:0-3363 GCA_051275375.1 Maricaulis sp.
GGCAGCGATCGCGCGGGCGCATCGGGGCGAGCCAGCGATACAGGGCGTCGAGCGGGATGCGGATCGGCGCCGGCCGTGTCAGCCAGGCGAGCAGGCCCCAGCCGGGCACGCGTTCCCAGATCGCGATAAAGGCCGGCCAGCCATCGATCAGCTGACCATCGGGCAGGCGGACATGCAGGGAGGCGAGCGCCGCTTCGCGCACGACATCATCGGGCAGATCGCCATTGGCGTCGTGCAGGCGGATGATGTCTTCGCCATGGCGGGCATAATGGGCCATCTCCCGGCGGCAGATCGGGCAGAGGGCGTCATAATAGGCGATCAGGGGGCCGGTGTTTTTCATGCCGTCTTTCTGCACCGGAAAACCCCGGCGCAATAGCTGTCATCCGGTCGCATGCGGCGTCGCGCCGCAACCGCTGTCAGTCTGCGCCTTCACCACCGGTCGGGGTGATCAGGAAATGGCCGTGCAGGGTGGCGACGGGGGCGCCGCTGCGGCCCTGCCAGGCCTCGGCGCGGACATTGGCGACGCGGCGGCCGCTGCGATTGATGATGGCGCGGGCATAGACATCGGCCGCCCGGCCCGGGCGCAGATAATCGATCGCAACATCGATCGGCCTGGGCAGGCGTTCCAGCGACTGGCCGGCCAGCAGCGAGGCCGAGGCGACAATCTCGAGAAAGGCGCCGATGGCGCCGCCATGCAGGGCCGGGATCAGCGGATTGCCGACCAGGATTTCCGTATAGGGCAGAATGCCGGTCAGCTCATCGCCCTTCTGTTCCAGCCGGACGCCGAAGCGCGCGACATAGGGCGCCGCCAGCAGGGTTTCGATCAGCGCGCGGCTCATGACTTCGCCCCGTCCTGGAAGGCCTTGACGGCCCGCGCCTGGGCGGCTTGCGAGGCCTTGGTCACCATGAAGGCTGCCTGGGCGGTGGCGACGGGATCATTGATATCGCCATCATGGGCGGTGGCGCGCACGAAGGCGACCAGGCCGTGGGATTTCAGGCAGACCGCTTCGGCGGTGACGTCGAGCCCGGGCTTGGCAGGGCGCATATAGTCGAGGCGCAGATCGAGCGTGGCCGGCGTGTCCTGGCCGCCGAAACCGCTGAAGGCAGCGAGGCCGCAGACATGGTCGAGCAGGGCCGTAATGACACCGCCATGCAGGATGCCGCTTTGCGGATCACCGACGAGATCGGGCGAATAGGGTGCGCGCATCACGGCCAGGCCCGGCTTGAGCGAGATCAGTTTCAGGCCAAGCGCCACGGCGTGCGGCGAGCCGTCGACCAGAAGCGGCGCCAGCTCGTCGAGCAGGGCCTGCAGATCGCCGGGAGGATCTTCGTTTTGCATGGCCGAATTCTAGTTCAGCGCCGTCAGGCTCACCAGACGCTTTTCAGCGCCCGCGCAGGCGATTGGCGACGATCTGTTCCAGGCCGCTGACGACGGGGTCGCGCAGGGGATTGCCGTCATCGGCCATACGCACGATCTGCGCCAGGGCGGCGCGGTGCATCTCCACCACTTCTGCCTCGACCGGCGTATAGTGGAGCAAGGATGCGATAAAGCGCTGCAGCGAGCGTCCGATGCGGATCGCCAGCGGGTCGCCGGAAAGCCGGGTCTCGTGCGCCAGGGCAAAGCTGGCACTGCGGGCGGCGGCCATTGGCGTGGTCAGGCCGGCCTCGACATCGGCGGTACGTTTCAGGCTCGGGCCCATTTCCTTGCGCGGCCGGCGGCGACGGTCGGGGCCGGCATAGCGCGAGGCTTCGATGAAGGCTCGCGGCTGGGTCTGCATGGCTTTGAGCCGGTTGATCATGGTGATCGGCGCCAGCGGCGTGATCAGGAATTCATTCGCGCCGGCATCGCGGGCCCGTTCGATATCGAGCCGCGTACGCGGTGCGGACAACAGGATGATGGGCGTGTCGCGGTATTGGCCCTGTTCGGCGCCGCGGATGCGCTGCAACAGCCGCACCCGGTCCTCGGCTTTATCGACCGGCTCCATCCAGTCGGCGACGATCAGGGCCGGGGCGGATTCATGCATCGCCCGCAGGGCCGCGCCGGCATGGGTCGTGATGATGATGTCGCGCACGCCGGCGTCGCGCAGGACGCCGATCAATATGTTGCGCATGAAGCTGTTGGCATTGAGCACAAGCGTCGGCTGTTTGCCCCAGTCGCGCGGCACTGGCCGGACCGGCCCTTCATTGCCCCCGACAAAACTGATCTGTGCATCGCTCATCGCCGCACTCTAGCGCGGGGAAGGTTTCGATCCTGCGAAGAGAAATGGTTAAGCCGCACTTAAAGTACGGTCCCGAAACGATTTTCAGTCGCGGCGCAGGGCCCGCAAAACCCGGATCACGATCCAGATCGGCACCACGAGAACGGCGCCGAGCAGAAGATAATCCACCGCCCACAGCGCGCTGTCGCTGATAAAGCCGATGAAACGGCCCCAGGATTCAGCCAGCGTGCCGAAGAAATCCACCCAGAGCCGGCGCGGATTGACGTGAAAGGCAGCGAGGAAAAATCCCGCCAGCACACACAGGAAAATCAGCCGCACCAGATCGGACGGCGCAAAGCGCAGCAGGCGCTGCACGAAGCTGCGGCGCGGGGTCGGTTCGGGGCGGGGTTCCGGGTGTTCGCTCATGGCATCACTCTAGCTGAAAATGCGGCACAATCGGGGCCGCGGTCCGCAGATCTGCCCGGGCTCAGGATTGGCGCACCACATTGACCTGGTGCGGATAGGGAATCGAGATGCCATTGGCGTCGAAAGCCTGTTTCACAGTCTTCATCGCGTCGAAATAAACCCCCCAGTAATCGCCTGTCAGACACCAGGCGCGGCAGACGATATCGATCGATGAGGCGCCATGCGCCCTGACTGCGGTGAATACGGCCGGGTCCTTGAGCACCCGCTTGTCGGCTTCGAGCACGGTCTGGATCACGCCCATCGCCAATTCGATATCATCGCCATAATCGATCGAGAAACCCATATCGACCCGGCGCGTCTTGTTGGCGGAATAATTCGTGATCACCGAGCCCCAGGACTGGCCATTGGGCACGATCACCTTCTTGTTGTCGCCGGTCGCCAGCTCGGTGGTGAAGAGATTGATATCCGTCACCGTGCCGGCCTGTCCGGCAACCTCGACCCAGTCGCCCAGCCCGTAGGGCCGGAACAGAACGATCATCACCCCGGCGGCGAGATTGGACAAAGTCCCCTGCAGCGCCAGGCCGATCGCCAGCGTCGCCGCGCCGAGTGTCGCCACCAGGCTGGTCGTCTCGACCCCGAAGCGCGACAGCACCGCGATCAGCACCACGATCATCAGACCCCAATAGGCCAGCGAGGCAAAGAAGCGCCCGAGCGTATCGTCGATCCGCTCGCTCTTGTG
>JBNMNI010000228.1:0-3336 GCA_051275375.1 Maricaulis sp.
AGCAGCACGACTTCGGAAAATTTCACTGCGCGCAGCGTGTCGGCAACGCTCATGCGCTCGAGCCGATCGGAGACCTTGCCCTTTTTGCGCAGGCCGGCCGTGTCGTGCAGGCGCACCCGGCGCCCGTCCCACAGCCAGTCGACGGCGATGGCGTCACGCGTGATGCCGGCCTCGGGGCCGGTGATCAGGCGTTGTTCGCCGATCAGGCAGTTGATCAGGGTGGATTTGCCCGCATTGGGGCGGCCGATGACGGCGATCCGCAGCGGCGGATCAGACGCGCGTGGCTTGGTAGACTCGCGCGGCTGTTCGCCGATCGCGTCGACGATGGCCTGATACAGCTCGCTCATGCCTTCGCCGTGGGCGGCGGAGATCGCAACCGGCTCGCCGAGGCCAAGGCTGTAGGCATCGAGGAAACCGGACTGCCCGGCCCGGCCCTCGGCCTTGTTGGCCAGCAGGATGACCGGCTTGCCGGCCTTGCGCATCACTTCGGCAAAGGTCTGGTCGAGCGGCATGACGCCAGCGCGTGCATCGATCAGCAGCAGACAGATATCCGCATCCTTGATCGCGATCTCGGTCTGGGCGCGCATTTCCGCTTCCAGACCTTCCTTCTTCTCGTCGTCATAGCCGGCAGTGTCGATCAGACGCAGATCCATATCGCCCAGACGGCCGACCGCCTCACGCCGGTCGCGGGTAACGCCGGGGCGGTCATCCACGATCGCCAGCGGCTTGCCGGCCAGACGATTGAACAGCGTCGATTTTCCCACATTGGGCCGTCCGACGACGGCGATGCGGGGTATAAAATCATTCATGGGTTTTTGGCCTATCGAAGCGCGAGCAGGCGCGCGTCATCGGTAACCACATAAACGGTCTCATTGGCAATCACCGGTGCCACATACACCGGGCTTCCCAGACCGTACTGGCGGATGATTTCGCCGTCATACGCATTGACCACCACGCCGTCGCCACTGCTGGAGGCGAGGAAAACCCGCCCGCCAGCCAATACAGGTCCGGCCCAGGCGATGCGGTTCTTGCGCCGGTTCGGATTCTCGAACAGGTCGAGCTGGGTGATCCAGTGCACGACACCGGTATGGCGGTTGAGACAGACGAGCTCAGACTCGCTGGTGATGACATAGAGGAAATCGCCCGCAACCCACGGCGTGTGCAGGCCGCCGGCTGGCTGGGTCCAGATCCGCTCGCCGGTGCGCAGCTCGATCGCCACCAGAGTGCCGGAATGGCTCATCGCATAAACGGTGCCCTCCATGATGACAGGGCTGCCGGCGACATCATTGATCTCCGACATGGCGGTCAGGCCGCCGGCGCGGGTCAGGCTGTCGGACCAGACGGGATTGCCGTTCTGGACCCGAAGCGCCACGAGTTCGCCGGAGGCAAAGGGCGCCACGACAATATCGCCCAGCACGGCCGGGCTCGGCCCGGTCAGCAGGCGCGCGGTTTCGATAATACCCTGATAGGTCCACAGAACAGCGCCGGTCGCGGCATCGAGTGCCAAAAGCTCATTATCATCGCTGGTGACGAAGACGCGCCCATCGACCACGGTCGGTGCGCCATGGAAGGGCACCAGGGTCTCGGTGCGCCAGATCTCGGCGCCGGTCTCGGCATCGATAGCAACGAAGAAATTGAAGCCGCTATGGGCAAAGACACGGCCGGAATCATAGGCCAGGCCCGAACCGAAGGACATGCGGTCGAACCGGTTGGGAACCTCCAGACGCATCGACCAGATTTCAGTGCCGCTATCGGCATCGAGGGCCGTGATGCGTCCGGTGGCGTCACCGGCATAGATCCGGCCATCGGCGATGACAGGACGGGCGTTGAGACGGCGATCATTATTCGATCCCTGGCCGATGGAATGGCGCCAGGCCACATCGAGATTGCCGCTGGCCTGGGTGTGTTGCAGCGCGTGGGTCGGATAACCGCCCGGCTGCGGCCAGACCGAATTGATATAGGCGGGCGGCAAGGTGACCGTCGCGAGATCGACATCAGTGCCGGTCTGCAGTGTCTGTTCGAAACTGAGGATCGAAATGCGGCCATCGGTTGGTGCTGTGTCCTGATTCTCATCTCCGCCCGACAGGAAGTCGAAGGCATTCAACGGATTGGGTACCGATGAACAGGCCGCGAGCGGCGCCAGAACCAGCGCCAGAATGGCGATACGCAAACGCTTCACATCAATCATCGCCCGAATCCCCGGCGCTAGCTTGTTCAGTCTCAATTTCAACGGCGGGTGCCGCAGCCGCTGGCGTCTGCGCCACCGGCTCGGGCCTTTCAGCGATCAGGGCCAGGCCTTCCTGCGCCCGCCGCGCCACGCCCTGGGGCACGTCGAAGCCGACGGACAGGAACTGGTATTCGCGCCGGGCGCGGTCCAGATCATCGGCGCGCAGGGCAGCGACAGCAATCGCTTCACGCGCCAGATGGCGATAGGGCGATGTGGCATCGGTGAGCGGTGTCAGGCGGATTTCAACATCGTTGAAGCTCAGCGTGTCCCACAGCGCCCAGACGGCCTTCAGGCTCGCCAGGTCGCGCACCAGCGGATCGCCGCTCTGCGCGGCGGCCTGTTCGTAGAATCCCGCAGCCGCAACATTATCGCCGGCCTCGAGCGCGATCGCCGCGCGTTGGACCAGGGCCAGGATTTCATAGGAGGCGGTGCCGCTCGAGGCCAGAGCCTCGAAACCGGCCGCGGCCTGTGTCACCTGCCCGGCGTCCAGGGCGTTGATCGCCACCAGATAGGCATCCGATGAGGTTTCGCGCGTTGAGGTCTGCCACGCCTGCCAGCCCTGGTAACCGGCGGTTCCCAGGATGATCGCAGCGGCGGCGCCCAGCACCAGCGGGCCGTATTGGCGCGCCAGATCCTGGTATTTGTCCTTGCGAAGTTCCTCGTCAACTTCTTCGAAAATATCGACCACGTCGAAGCGGCTCCGTGCTTATGGGATAATATGCGCGCGACCCTAGCGTCCGAGCGCCTCAGCGGCAACAGAGCTCAACCGTCAATGCGCTTCAGCGTGTAGACCTCGTCGCTGGAGGGAAAGCTGCGCTCGCGCACTTCGCTGGCATAGCGCGCAACTGCGGCATCGGTGCGTTCGGCCATATTGTCATAGCGTTTGACGAATTTTGGCGTCCAGTCGAACACGCCAAGCATGTCCTGGGTGACCAGAATCTGGCCATCGCAATGGCCCGAGGCGCCGATACCGATGGTCGGGACCTTGACGGTCCGGGTGATCTCGCGCGCCAGATCCTCGTCGACCCCCTCGATCACGATCGCAAAGGCACCTGCCCGCTCGGCGGTGACGGCCTCGTCGATGACGCGGGCCCGCTCGGCGCCGGTCC
>JBNMNI010000229.1:0-3324 GCA_051275375.1 Maricaulis sp.
GCCGGCATCGCCGCCGGCGCAATCCCATCGTGCGGTGGCCGCCGCGATCGCACCGCAGCCCTCCATCTCCCATCCCGTGCGAGCTGAGCCGCAGGCCGCGCCGCAACCGGTCATGCAGCCAAGTGTCCAGCCGGCCCCACAGCCAGAACCCCAGCCGAAACCGCAGCCGAAGCCGCAACCAAAGCCACAGCGGATCGGCGCGACTGCCGACGCCGATTTCCTCGCCTCGGCGCGCGAACGGACCCGCCTGCAAAACGCCCTTCCCGATTATGACCGTGGCAGCCAGCCGTCCAAGCTTGGCCGCACGCTGCTGGTCGCCCTGCCCGTCGTCGCCCTGGTGATGCTGGCCGGCGCCGGCGCGATCCTGGTCTGGGAAGCCATTCGCGGCAATTCCGACAGTCAGGCGGCCAATGCCGTTCAGGAGCGCAGTTTCGTTGCCTCCGTGGAGGCCGGTTTTGCTGCCGACGGGGCCGCCGCAACGCCGCCGGCGGGACAGACCGCTCCCGCAACATCCCAGGACGTCGACACGCGTCTTGCCCGCACTGAACCGGCCGCGGAAGCGACAGACACCGAAGCCGTGCAGTCAGCGCCGGCCAATGCCGTCGCCGACGCCAGCGGCAATACCATCCCCGCCGCGCCCTTCGCCGAGCAGAGCCGGACGACCGCGCAACGCGGCACGGCGAATACCGGCGTATTGACGCTTGAGAGCGCCGCCGCCGACGGCGATCCGGTCGCGCGCTATCTGCTTGGCATACGCAGCCTTGAGGCCGGCGACGCGGCTACCGCCGTCATCCTGCTGCGCCGCGCCGCCGAACAGGGCGTACCCGCGGCCCAATACCGCTACGGAAAACTGCTCGAGACCGGAGAAGGCGTCGGCATCGACCTCGAAGCCGCGCGCCGCTGGACCGAGCGTGCCGCCAATGCCGGCCATCGCAGGGCGATGCATAATCTGGCGGTGATGAACTATTATGGCACCGGCACCGCTGTGAATTTCGACGAGGCGGCGCGCTGGTTCCAGGAGGCTGCCCTGCTGGGTCTGCGCGATTCCCAGTTCAATCTCGCCCTGCTGTTCGAGAGCGGACAGGGCGTGCCCCTGAGCCGCCCCGACGCTTTCACCTGGTATTCCATCGCCGCCAGCGAAGCCGACCCGACCGCCTCGCAACGCGCTGCCGCGCTTGAGGAAATGATGGAGCCGGAAGCGCTTGCAGAAGCACGCCGCATCATTGCCGGCTTCCAGCCGCGGCCGATCGATGCGCAGGCCAATGGCCTCTATCGCGACCTGCCCTGGGAGCGGACCGCCACTGCCGCGACCGCGGAAATCTACCGCGCGCAGGGCTTCCTCTCGGCGCTGGGCTACGCCCCGGGACCGATTGATGGTGTAATCGGAGGCCAGACGCTCGATGCGATCATGGCTTTCGAAGCCGATCAGGGCCTGCCGCAAACCGGACGCGTCGATACCGGCCTGCTCGAGCGGCTTCAGCGCGCAGCAGCGGGGTAGCGGGTCGGTGCAGATATACCTCCCGATCGCCGAGATTTCGGTAAACATCTTCTTGCTGTTGGGACTGGGGACGGGTGTGGGCTTCCTGTCGGGCATGTTCGGTGTCGGCGGCGGCTTCCTTCTGACCCCCCTGCTCTTCTTCATCGGCATTCCGCCGGCCGTGGCCGTGTCGAGCCAGGCCAACCAGATCGTCGCCTCTTCGGCCTCCGGCGCGCTGGCGCACTGGCGCCGCCAGACCCTCGACGCCAAAATGGGCGGGCTTCTGCTCGCAGGCGGTTCCGCCGGATCGATCATCGGCGTCCAGGTCTTCACCGCCCTGCGCGAGCTGGGCCAGATCGACCTGATCATTTCACTGAGCTATGTCGGCTTTCTCGGCACGATCGGCGCGCTGATGTTCGTCGAGAGCGTGCGCGCCATACTGCGCCGCAATCGCCCGTCAGAACGCCGCGAGGGCGGGGTTGGCCGCAGCAAGCGCGGCTGGATCGATGCCCTGCCCTTCAAGATGCGCTTCCCGCGTTCGGGCCTTTATATCTCGGTGATTCCGCCGCTGGTGATCGGTCTGTTTGTCGGCGCCCTGTCGGCCATTATGGGCGTGGGTGGCGGTTTCGTCATCGTGCCGGCGATGATCTATATCCTGCGCATGCCGACCAATGTTGTCGTCGGCACCTCGCTGTTCCAGATCCTGTTCGTCACCGCCCTGACCACTTTCCTGCAGGCGGCCCAGAACCAGACCGTCGATGTCGTGCTGGCGATGATGCTCACGGTCGGTGGCGTCATCGGAGCCCAGTTCGGCGCCCGCGCCGGACGCAAGGTCAAGGCGGAGGAATTGCGCGCCCTGCTTGCGCTCATGGTTCTAACCGTTTGCCTCAAGCTGGGCTGGGACCTGATCGCGACCCCGGTCGATCTCTTTGTGGTCATGCCGCATGGTGGAGGAGTGCCGCAATGATGCTGCTCGCCCTGGCCCTGCTGGTCCAACAGCCCGTCATCAATGAAGCGCCCGGCATCATGGCGGCCCTGACCCAGGAGACGGTGGAAATCCGCGAGAATTTCGCCGGCACCTCGCTGGTGCTCTACGGTGCCACCCGCGGCCTGACCCTGCGCGACGAGATCGTTGTCGTGCTGCGCGGCCCCGACCAGGATTTGCGCGTCATGCGCAAGCGCCGCAGTTTCGGTATCTGGGTCAATGCGGCGCCGCTCGAATTTGCCGATGTACCGAGCTATTACGCGATTGCCAGCTCGCTGCCCCTGGCCGTGATCGCGCCACCCGATGCGCTCGCGCATAACCGGATCGGCCTGGAAAGCCTGCTGAACCCGACAGCCGACTCCGATCAGGAACTCCCCGATGACAGTGTTGTGGCCAACTATCGCGCCGCCGTCATGCGGGCCGGCAGCCGCGACGCGCTCTATGCGGAAACGCCCGGCGGTGTCGATGTGCTCGATGGCGGCCTGTTCCGCGCCGTGCTGAAACTGCCGCCGCGCACACCGGTCGGCAATTACACTGCCGAAGTCTATCTGTTCCGCGACGGGCGCCCGGTTGCGAGCCGCACCACGAGCCTGCGGGTCGAAAAGGCCGGCATTGAGCGGCTGGTCTATGAATTCGCCCATAATGCACCGATGATTTACGGCCTGTTCTGCGTCGCGCTGGCCATGCTCGCCGGCTATCTCGCCTCGGTGATTTTCGGACGCGATTGAGCCCTGTCCGGCACGAGTTTGGCAGCCGCGACCGGATAGACCGTGTATGCCCCCATCACCAGAGCGTCCGGCGTCGCACCAAAGCAGCGCCCGAAAGCCGCGTCACACACATTCAACCCGCCGGTAAACGCCCC
>JBNMNI010000230.1:0-3303 GCA_051275375.1 Maricaulis sp.
ACGCCGCCATCGAGCATCAGCGTCATCGAGACCAGGCGCGTGCTTTCGCTTTCGCGCTCATAGCGGACCTGTTCCATGTAATGTTCCTCGCGGCGCATGAAGACCAGCTTGGCGCCGGGGCCATACATGCGAAGCAGCGAGCGCTCATTGCAATTGCGGCGCGGCTCCTGGACGGCGCAGGTCAGGCTGCCGCCGGGTGCGTGGCGCAGGGCCTCGCCCTTGCGGCACATGATGGTTGGCGCATCGGTCCAGTTGTCCTGCCCGTCCTGGCGCCAGCCGATCGTCACCTGCATCGCGGTGCCGGCGACACAGCGATAGACCTCGCCATCATAGGTCGCCACGACGCGGTCGCCATTATCGACGCGCGAGGCGGGATGCGGCGTGCCGGTATCATCGACGCAGACGGCGCGTACCAGGCGCCATTCCTCGACCCAGCGCGAGCGTTGCTCCTCACGAAATTCGTATTCAGCCTCGCGCTCGAGCCCGGCGACATTGAGACCGGTAATCGCGGTGGCCGCAGGAGCTGTCGTATAAGGTGTGTAGCTGCCGCCACCAATATAGGTCATCGCGCCCGCACCGGCGCGCGCGCCGGCACCCGCATTGGCATTGGCCGAGGCGTCAACATTGGCCGTCACATTGGTGGTGACATTGACGCGGGTGGAGACATTGACGCCGACATTGATATTGCCGCCATGAATATTGATGTTGGGTACATTGACCGTGTGACCGCCGCCATGATTGCAGCAGGAGGTTGGCGGTGGCGGCGGGGTGCAGCAATCCTGCGCCAGCGCGGCCTCCGGCGTGACCGGGGCGATACACAAGACGAATGCTGCACTCGCCAAAGCGAGAAAACCGTGCCGGGCTGATACGCGCATGGCCATGCTCCTTCTATCCTCACCCCCTCACTGCAAACGCCGGGCCGTTTTCCCCGATCAGGCGACTCCCGCCGGTGGCGAGCGCATTCGCGGCAATTCCCGATTTGCGCGTATGGCCCCGATCTTGAAACCGGTGTCCCAAGCGAGTGCGGCAATCGAGCCCACTGGCGGTATGATCGAGACGTCTGGAGATTGGGATGCGCCACGCGCAATCGAAAGCCTTACATGCCTATTGGCAGGCGCGCCGCTTTGGCGGCGCTGCGCCTTACCGCGCCGATATCGTGCCGCAGGATATCGCCGGCCTGTTGGGACATGTCTTCATTCTGGGACGTATCGACCCGCAACATCACGTATTCCGCCTGGCCGGAACCGCGCTGTGTGAATTGTTCCAGCGTGAGTTTCGCGACCAGAATTTCCTCAGCCTGTGGCGCGGGCATGATGCGACCCATATCCAGGCCGCACTCGAAGCCTCGCTGAGCGGTGTCTCGCCGGCCTCGGTGATTGCACGCGCGACGACGATGGAAATGCACCAGATCCAGGTCGAGATCTGCTTTCTGCCGCTGCGCGGCCCGGAAGGCCTGGTCGACCGCACACTCGGCCTGTTCCAGCCACTCGATCCGGTAGAGACGCTGCGTGGCCGCCCGATCATCCGCACCAGCCTGCGCGAAGTACGGCCGCCCGCCAATGCGGGTTTCCTTTATCCCACACAGGTTCGGCCCGATTCGCGCCTGTCGGTCATGATCGCAAACGACCAGTAGTTGAAAACACTTCTTAACCGCTTGCCCCTAATGTCGCCGGGTGCAGGAGGTTTTGCGCCATGCAGCATGAATCCGGGCGGCTGGACCGTCGCAAGATCCGAATCGCCGCACGCGGAGCCCAGGAAAGGCGCCGCCATATGCGTGTGCCGCTGCAGCTGCACGGCCGCTTCTGGTCCGAGGCGCTGGGCGAGCATGCCTGCGCCCTGCTCGACATCTCGCCGGGCGGCGCGCGCATCACCTCGCGCACCATTCCGACAGCCAATGCCAAAATCATCCTGATGATCACCAGTCTCGGCCGCATTGAGGGCACGATCGTGCGGGTCGAGGGTGAGGAATTCTCGGTCCGTTTCCATGCCACCTCGCGCAAGCGCGACAAGCTCGCCGACACCATTACCTGGCGTTTCAACAAGGACCGGCTCGGTCTGGAAGAGGATCGCGCCGCCGCACGCAAGCCCGGCCGCGGCCGCGCGCGCATCCTGCTCAATGACGGCGTGGTGATCCAGGCCAATGTGCTGGACGTCTCGGTCACGGGCGCTGCCTTCGAATGCCTGGAAAGGCCCCGTCTGGGGGAATTGCTACGTGTGGGTGAAATGACAGGATGTGTGGCTCGTATTCTGGACAATGGCTTCGCGGTCGTGTTCGATCCCCCCGATGCCGCAAAAAAGAGTAGCGAAGCAGCCTGATCAGCCCCCCATCGTATTTGAGTCGTGTTTCGCCGGTAAATTCTCCGTGTCGGCCCGATTCTTGCCGTATCAGGGCTATACGAAGTACTTGTGCAAGGGCGAGAGAGAACCGATATGCCTCGCGATGACGGAATAGCAATGTCCTGGTTTGTAAAAGTCGAAGGCCGTGTTTACGGCCCTTATACCCCGCCGCAGATGAAGGCCTTCGTCAGCGAGGGCCGGATTGCGGCGCACTCCCAAGTCTCCAATGCGCGGGATGAAGGCTGGTGTGCGGCGTCCGAAGTGGACGAGTTCACAGGCTGGCTGACAGAGAACGCTGGCGGACCGGTTCCGGAAAAGCGTGTCACAGCAGGCGTTAGGCCGGCGAATTTCGTGATCGTGACCGAGATCCAGTCGGAGGCGGGACCGGAATTTCGCAATGCGCTGACCGCCTATGGCGAGCTGGAACAGATCACGCCGGGCACTTGGCTGCTGCGCGGGCCGACCACGGCCGCCGTGCTGCGCAATGAGCTCAGCCATATCCTCGATCGCGATGATCGCCTGCTGATTATCGACGCCACCCATGATCGCGCCGCCTGGTTCAATCTGGGACGCGATGCCGATGAAAACATCCGCAATCTGTGGGGCCGCGCCAACTAGGCACGGCCTCCAGGCCGCGCCGGAGCGCGGCTAGTCGATTCGGCGCAGCTCGCGGCTGTGGCGCTGCCAGTTTTCGACATAATGATCGGCCGAGGCCTTCAAGATCTCCGCCATCTCGGGGCCAAGCGTCTTCATGACGCGGCCCGGCGAGCCGACGACCAGCGAATTATCGGGAATGATCTTGCCCTCTGTAATCAGGGCATGGGCGCCGATAATGCAGTTTTTCCCGATCACCGCCCCGTTCAGTATCGTCGAACCGATGCCGATCAGCGAATAATCCCCGACTGTGCATCCGTGCAACATGGCGCGATGTCCGATCGTCACGCCCTTGCCGATTTTCAGCGGCGC
>JBNMNI010000231.1:0-3287 GCA_051275375.1 Maricaulis sp.
AGCGCCTTGCACAGGCGCGCCGTGCGTTCGGGATCGGCAAAGACCTTCGCCTTTTGCAAAAAGACCGGGCTGCGCAGGCCGGAAGACAGGATGAAATGCCCCTCCAGCAGGGCACCGGAGGCGCGGAATTCCTCGAGCACTTCGTCGCGTGTCATTCTTCCTGCTCCTCGGCCTCGGCCCGCATCCGCTCGGCTGACACCACGGATGAACACATCCGCACGGCAGCCAGCACATTGGCCAGATGGCGGGTGTCGAAGACTTCGATATCGAATTCCATCTCGAAGAAATCGGCGGCCCGTTTATAGGTTTTCACATTGGCAATATTGCCGCGATTCTCGCCGACGGTTTTGGCGATCTCGGCCAGGGCACCGGGCTCATTGTGCATGACAGCCTTGATGCGCGCCATCGAGACGGCATTGGCGCCGGCCTCATCGGTCCAGACCAGATCGAGCCATTGATCCATATCGCCCTGTTCGAACTGGGCCAGGCGCTCGCAATCAATCGTGTGGATCTCGATGCCGCGCTCGGGCACCAGCATGCCGACAATGCGGTCACCCGGCAGGGGCGAGCAGCATTCAGCGAAGTGCAGCGTCACGCCCGGCGTCAGACCACGGCCGCGCACATAGAGTCGCGCCTTCTTGTCCTCGATCAGATCGCGTTCCACGGCATCGCCGCGATCATCGAGCCGGCCGGGGAAAACCGCATTGAGCAGACCGGTCGAGGTGATGCGGCCGCGGCCAAGCGCCTCGTACAGGCCTTCAATATCCTTCAATTCCAGCCGGCTGATCGCTTCGGCGAGATCCTGCTCGACCAGGGCCCGGCCCTCGCGGCGAAAGGCGTGATCGGCCATGATCTTGCCGATGCGGCAGAATTCCTCGCGCTCGGATTCGCGGATGAGGCGGCGGATGGCGGCGCGGGCCTTGCCGGTAATCGCCAGGCTCTCCCAGCCCTGCGGCGGCTGGCGCACCCCGCCTTTGACGATCTGGATCACATCGCCATTATGCAGCTCGGTGCGCAGCGGACGCTCGCGTCCATTGACCCGCGCCGCCACGGTAGTGTGGCCCAGCTCGGTATGGACGGCATAGGCAAAATCGAGCGGTGTGGCGCCCGAGGGCAGAGCGATCAGATCGCCCTTCGGGGTGAAACAATAAACCTGGTCGGCAAACATCTCCAGCTTGGCGTGCTCGAGGAATTCGTCGGGATCGCCGCCCTGGTTGAGGATTTCGACGAAGGGCCGCAAGCGCTCCAGCGGATCGCCGCCAGCTGCCTGGGCCGCGGCGGGATCATAGCGATACTTGCTGTCCTTATAGCGCCAGTGCGCGGCGACACCGCTCTCGGCCACCGCCTCCATCGCCTCGGTGCGGATCTGCAATTCAATCCGCACGCTATTGGGCCCGACCACCGTGGTGTGCAGGGAGCGGTAATTATTCGGCTTGGGCACGGAGATGAAATCGCGAAACCGCTCCGGCACGCTGCGCCAGGCCTGGTGAATGACACCGAGCGCGCGGTAGCAATCATCGGGCTGGTCGACGATGACGCGGAAGGCATAGATGTCGGCAATATCGTCAAACGTCATGCCCTTGCGTTCCAGCTTGCGCCAGATCGAATAGGGCCGCTTCTGGCGACCGAAGACGCGCGCCTCGATCCCGGCCGCGCCCAGCTTGTCGGTAATCGCCCCGGACACGACGGAGACTTCCTGCGAATGCTCGTCGCGCAGCAATTGCAGCCGCCGGGTGATCGATTCATGGGCGGCCGGATTGATATGTTTGAAAGCCAGGTCTTCCAGCTCGACGCAGACGCGATTAATGCCGATCCGGCGCGCCAGCGGGGCATAGATTTCCAGCGTTTCGCGGGCGATACGCTCGCGCTTCTCCGGCCGCGGTATGGCGCCAAGTGTGCGCATATTGTGCAGCCGGTCGCCCAGTTTGACGATCAGCACGCGGACATCGGAGGAAATGGCAACGACCAGTTTTTGCAGGTTTTCCGCCTGTTTGGTGCGTTTGGAGCGCAACTCCATCTGGCCCAGCTTGGTGACGCCATCGACCAGGCCGGCGACCTCGCTGCCGAATAGCTCTTCCAGCTCGGCGAGGGTCGCGGGCGTATCCTCGACGGTGTCATGCAGCAGGCCGGTGCAAACCGTGGCCACATCCATGCGCAGATCGGCGAGGATGAAGGCGACAGCGGCGACATGGCCGAAATACGGCTCGCCCGACTGGCGCCGCTGCGGCCGGTGGGCTTCTTCGGCGAAATCATAGGCGCGGCGGACGAAATCCGCATCGACGGTCGGAAAATATTTCCGAATCCGGTCAATCAGCTCGTCCGCGCTCGGTATGGCGGGCGGCGGCGAAACCGTATCAGATGCATTCGCCCCGGCAGTCAAGGCGCACTAGAGGCGGCCGTCAGGCGCGCCGTCCCGATCGTTTTGCAGGGCTTTGAGCATTTCCGCTTCGTCCAGTTCGACAGGCGGAGCCGGCAGGGCTTCGAATTCCTGGCGGCCTTCGGCCTTGCGGGCGTCTTCTTCGTCCTCGCTCGGCAGAACGCGCTGCAAGCCATTGATAAGGCTCTCACGAAGAACGTCGAGATCGAGGGTCTCATCGGCGATTTCGCGCAGGGAGACGACGGGATTTTTATCGTTATCGCGCTCGATCGTCAGCGATGAACCGGCGGAAATATTCCGGGCACGGTGCGCGGCCAGCAGGACCAGGCGAAAACGGTTGGGGATCTTATCGATACAATCTTCGACGGTGACGCGGGCCATACGCGCGATCTCCTTGAACAAGCGCTGCAGTTTGAACCGCGTGTCCTATCGGTACTGCCCCGGTCTGGCAAGGGCCAGCCGCGTTCAGCGCAGCGTGGTGTGCAGCTGGGCGTGGCGCGGCTCGTGGCTAGGGCTGGCTTTGCAGCTGGATAACCAGGAAGGGCGCATCGAAGGAAACGAAGGGCGAAACGGCCATCAGGGCGATATGATCCGCCGCCCGAACCAGGCTGGACTGTGGCGCGGCGCTGTCGGCATCGCTGCAATTTGTGTAGAAATACAGCGCCAGGGCCCGGGCCTGCTGCGCCTTGGTCGAACGGTCCAGAGCCTCATAGGCGGCGAAAACACCAAAATTCGAGCCCGGAAAATGCGGCGTCGTGCGGGCGGGGCAGGCCATCACCGTTTCGGTGCGCACCAGAGCGCCGCCAAACAGGCCCACCACAATCAGCAATCCAATAAAGACAACCCGCATCACAAATCCTGCCACTGCCCGCTTGCGGTCCGCACCATCGGGACCGGCCTTGCACACATG
>JBNMNI010000232.1:0-3262 GCA_051275375.1 Maricaulis sp.
CCGGCAGGGCGAAGAATTGCGCAGCCTTGGCGTAGCTGCGATCGATCCGGGCCGGGTCAAGGCCGTGGTCGGAGATGGCGGCAAAGCCGAATTCGCGGAAACTGCGTCCCAGCTCGGCGGCAAAGCCTTGCGGATCGCTGGCCTGGCGGGCCATGGAGACGGGGGCGAAGCGGGAGAGGATGTCATTGGCTGGCATGATGTTCGACCTGTATTGGTGTGGCGACGGGGATAAGGCTTTGCTGCGCGCCTGCCAAGCGGTCTGCGGCAAATGACGCGGCTGTGACCGCGATTGCGCTTGAATGCTGCACGCTGCGCCCCATCTCACCTGCACACACGTTTGCTGGAGACATCTCATGCCCGCACCGATCGAACTCTATTACTGGCCGACCCCGAATGGCTGGAAAATCTCCATCGCGCTTGAGGAAATGGGCCTGCCCTATGTGCTCAAGCCGGTCAATATCGGTGCCGGCGACCAGTTCGAGCCGGCCTTCCTGAAGATCAGCCCGAATAACCGCATGCCCGCCATCATCGATCCCGATGGTCCCGATGGCGAGCCGATCTCCGTATTCGAAAGCGGCGCGATCCTGCAATATCTCGGGCGCAAGTCCGGCCAGTTCTATCCCGCCGATCCGCGCGCCCGCGCCGGCGTCGAGCAATGGCTGTTCTGGCAGATGGGCGGGCTTGGCCCGATGGCCGGCCAGGCGCACCATTTCCGCAGCTATGCCAAGGCGATCGAGCCCGATGAGAGCAAGCTGGAATACGGCAAGACGCGCTATACCAATGAGGTCAACCGGCTCTATGGCGTCATCGAGCGGGCCCTGGCCGACGGGCGCGACTATATCGCGGGTGAATACTCTATTGCCGATATGGCGATCTGGCCGTGGATCCTGCCGGAAGGCCAGGGCCAGGACCTCGCCGATTTCCCGCGTCTGGCGGCCTGGATGGAGCGTGTCGGCGCACGGCCGGCGGTCAAGGCCGGACGGGCGCTGGGCGCCGAATCGCGCCGCGGCCTTGCAGAGGACAGCGAGGAGGGGCGCAAGGCGCGCGCTCTGCTGTTCGGCCAGAAAGCCCGCGTCTGAGGCTTAACCGGCGCGCCGGTTCGCCTTGCAAGCGTAAGGACTTGCGCCCGCGCCCAGGACATTCAATGCTGGGGCGGGAAAGCAGGGGGGCAGGCCCATGGCTGACGCCTCGGGCGCAGCAGACACCGGCAGTGCGGCCGGTAGCGAGCCAATTGGTGTGCGGCGCCCCTGTGGGTTGACGGGGCCTGAGGCCGCGCGCCTTCTGGCCACCGATGCCTGCCGCGCCGACACACGCTCGCCCTGGGAGGCCTCGCCGGCCGGGCTCGTCCTCTGGCTGCTCTGGCGCGCTGTGCTGAAGGGTTTCAGACCGGTCTGGCTGATTGCATCCCTGGCTGTGACGCTGTGGTTCGGGGCGCAGATCGTGATCGAGAGCGGCGGGATTGCCGCGCTGACCCATAGCCGGCCCGATCTTGAGGCCCGCATCCAGACCGCGCTGGCCGCCTCGGTGCCTGAAGGCGTGCAGGCGCGCGATTACTGGATCGGCCAGATGTCGCAGGCGCTCGATGGCGATGCGCGCCGGCGGGCCGATCTCGACCGTTTTCGCGCCTGGGCCGTGATCGGGCCCGATCTGATCGGCCGTGATCGTCTGGCGCTGGAAGAACTGGCCGGCCCGGCCGGTCCGGCCGTGCTGAACGCGACGCTCACCTCGGCCCCGCCCTGGGTGCGCCAGGACCGGCTGGCGCGCGGCTATCGCGATCTGCTCGGCAGCGCGGCAGCACATGAGCTCGATCCGCCGCAACTGGTATTCGCGCCGCAGGAAATCCTGACGCGCCAGGCGGCGGCGCAGTTTCACTGGTCGATCGCCGAGCACAGCGCCAATGCCTTTTTCAGCGGCCGGCTCAGCGGTCAGTTCGAACTGACCATGGTGCCCGGACTGGTGGCCGGCGAGGGCGGCGATACGCGCCTGTATGGCGGTGTGCGCCAGCTCTTCATGCAGGCCTGTGCCCGTGAGCCCTCCTTGCAGGGGTGTGAGGCCGGCATCGTGCCGCAGCAGGGCTTTGATGCCGTGCGCTATGCCCTGGCGGCGCTCGAGGCGGGCGTGGTCAATCTCAACCTGCCGGCCAGCGCCGTGCAGGACGGGGCGCAGGTGCTGCAGGCGGCGCGCGAGGCCGGGCGGCTGCAGCCGGCCCTGGAGGCGCAATTGCGCGGCTGGGTCGAGGCCGTGCTGCTGCCGGAGCAGATTTCCGCCGCCCTGCACGAGACCGGATTGCAGGCCGATTTCGCTTTTTCCGTGCCGGGCCAGGCGCGCACTTTGCTGGCCGGGCGGATTGATCGACGCACCGGCGCCGAGGCGGCGGAACTGGCGCGCCTGCTCGATGATCTGGCCCGCATCCGCCGATCCTCATCGGTGATGACAGCGATCCGTGTCGTCTCTTCGATCGGTCAGCTTAACCAAGCCGACTATCTGATGCGCATCTCCAGCACCGCCGGCGAGCGCCTGCTTGCGCTGCATCTGGCCCTCGGTGACGGGGTGTTTCACCTGCTCGATCCGGCCGGTGAGGCGCCACGTCCGACCGCCCGATCCGTCAATCTGGCCTATGCCGGACTGCTTTCTGCGGCGATTGTCGTGTTTTTGACTATGCTGCGCCTGGCAGTTTCGCCTTCGGTCAGGCGGGCGAGTCGCCTGACAGCATTGGATGCTCGGCTGTCGCGTTTATTTCTTGGTAGGAAAACCTAACCGATTTAAAGGGTTATGGCGTATTTTTCCTGATTTCTCTTAACCTTAAAGCAATTCTCTTTGCGCAGGATCGGCCTCGTTCGAAAGGCATTCGGACAGGATGGTGGCGCGGATGACAGATCCATAAGGATCGCATCCGCCGGTGTTTAAGGGGAATGATCATGGCGTTTACGGACGTTGAAACCGCGCAAGTGCATGAAGCCGTTACCAGCGACCCGACAGGCGAAGATCTGTGCAAGCTGGGCATTCTGTATTCAACCGGCCAGGGTGGCGAAGTCGACTATGTCGAAGCCCACAAATGGTTCAATCTCGCGGCCCTGATGGGCTCCGAGCCGGCGAAATATTATCGCCAGGAAATCTCCGACCAGATGTCGACGATGGAAGTTGCCAGCGCGCAGCGTGCTGCCCGCGAATGGCTCTCCACCCGCCACTAGTCACGCCACCAGACTGTCAGAAGGGTCAGCGGGTGAGACACCCGCTGGCCGCCCCGACGGTCTGCCGGCCT
>JBNMNI010000233.1:0-3236 GCA_051275375.1 Maricaulis sp.
GGTTTCGAGACGGGGGCCGCGAGGCGTCCGACCAAAACTCCACGTGTGGGACGTCACGAATGTCACCCCACTCATCTACCTCAACTCCGGCATTCGCCGGCGTCCCACACACCTCCCACCCGGGAGGAGACCTCATCCCTCCAGCCGCTCGCGGCGTGGAGATTTTCGTGTGCTCAATTTCCCTTGTTACTGACTGACCGGTCAGTTATGTACTGAGTATGAGCCGTGCCCCAAGCCATCGCCGCCGCCCGCAGGCCCGCCCCGAGGAAATCCTCGAAGCGGCGCTGGCAGTGTTTGGCGAACAGGGGTTCGCGGCTGCCCGGGTTGAGGATATTGCCAAACGGGCCGGGATCTCCAAGGGCGCGGTCTATCTCTACTTTGCCTCCAAGGAGGCCATGCTCAATGCGCTGGTCGAGCAATCGGCCGGAGCCCTGGCCCGCTCGGTCGAACAACATGTGGCACACAGCGCGGCGGCCGATCCGGAAGCTGCCCTGCGTGGCCTGCTGCGGATGCTGATCACTGCCATGTCCTCGCCGAAAATCTCTGCCGCGCCGCGCCTGGTCCTGACCGAGGCGCAGCGTTTCCCTGAACTGGCCGCCTATTATCGCGAGCATGTGCTCGATGTGATGCGTCGCTCCATGCGAGCCCTGCTTGTGGCCGCGGTGGAAAAGCGCGTCTTCCGCGATATCGATGTCGATGCCTTCATGCGCGTCATGGCCGGCCCCGTCATCGCTCACATGGCCCTGACCAATATCTTCAATCTTCCCCCGCAAAAGCTGACCGATCCGGACGAGCTCGCCAATGCGATCGCCGACATCCTGCTTTTCGGTCTCAAGCCGCGCCAGGAAAGTGAACCCTCATGAAGCGTTTCATCGTGCCCGCACTTGCCCCCGCCTTTGCCCTGGCCCTGCTCAGCGCCTGCTCACCGCCCGTCGAGAGCGGTTTGCACGGCTATGCCGAGGGCGATTTCATTGCCCTGGCGCCGGACATGCCGGGCCGTATTCTTGAAACCGGCCTGCGCGAAGGCGATCGCGTCACCGCCGGCCAGCTGGCCTTCCAGCTCGATGATACCGACGCCCGCGCCGCCCTCGACGCGGCCCAGGCCCAGCTCGCCGCAGCGACGGCCCAGTTCGACGATGCCGCTGCCGGCGCCCGGGCACCGGAAATCGGAGCGGCCCGTGACCAGCTGGCCCAGGCGACGGCCGCCCGCACCGAAGCCCAGGACAATCTGACCCGCACCCGCGAACTCTTCCAGCAGGGCCATGTCAGCCAGGCCCGTCTCGACCAGGCCCAGACGGCGGCCGATGCCGCCAATGCCCAGGTCAGTGAGATGCGCCAACGCCTCAACCTGGTGCAATTGCCGGCGCGGGAAAACCAGCTGCGCGCGCTGCAGGCATCAATCGCCGCCGCGCAAGCGACAGTCGACCGGGCGCAATTCGCCCTGTCCCAGCGCCGTATTGCCGTGCCAAGCGAGAGCCGCGTGGAAACCCAGGTCCGCTTTGCCGGCGAACAGGCCGGACCGGGCTTGCCGGTCTATTCCCTGCTGCCGGAAGGGGCCGTTCATGCCGTCGTCTTCATCCCCGAGCCGGAACTGGCCGCAAACCCGGTCGGCACCCGCCTTGCCGTCAGTTGCGACAGCTGCCCGGTCGGGCTGATGGCCACCATTACCCGCATTGATGACGAAGCCCAGTTCACCGCGCCCTTCATCTATTCCGACAGCGAACGGGCCCGCCTGGTCTATCGCGCCCAGGCCCGGTTCGATGCCGGTCCGCCACCGCCAGGCACGCCGCTGCGGCTCGAGGCCCGTTAGGATGGCCGCCGAACTGGTGATTGATGTCCACGGCCTGACGAAAAGCTTTGGCGACACCAAGGTGGTCGATGATTTCTCGATCCAGGTCCCCAAGGGCGCGATTTACGGCTTTCTCGGCCCCAACGGCTCGGGCAAGACGACAACGATCCGGCTGATGTGCGGCCTGCTCAAACCCGATGGCGGCGGCGGCACGGCGCTCGGCTATGATATCCGCACCCAGAGCCGCGAGATCAAATCGCGCGTCGGCTATATGACGCAGAAATTCTCCCTCTATGGCGATCTGACCGTGAAGGAGAATCTCGACTTCATGGCCCGCCTGCACGCCGTCGCGGACCAGAAACAGACCGTGCTCGCCACGCTGGAAGAATATGATCTGCAACCGCGCGCCAGACAGCTGGCCGGCAATCTTTCCGGCGGCTGGAAACAACGCCTGGCGCTCGCCGCGGCCACCATGCACAAGCCTGGCCTGTTGATGCTTGACGAGCCGACCGCCGGTGTCGACCCCAAGGCGAGACGCGATTTCTGGGATCGCATCCGGCGGCTGTCGCAGCAGGGCGTCACCGTGCTGGTCTCGACCCATTACATGGACGAGGCGGTGCAGTGCGATTCCATCGCCTATATCGCCTATGGCAAGAAGCTGATCGATGCGCCCTCGGCCGATATTGCCGGCATTGTCGGCCTCTCCACCTGGCGCATTGAGGGCAAGGGGCTGCAGCCGGTCTATGACGCGCTGGAACATGCGCCCGGCGTCGACCAGATCGCCCGCTTCGGCTCGGCCCTGCACGTATCGGGGCGCGATGAGACCTTGCTTCAGCGCGCCATTGCGCCCTGGCGCGACCGGAAGGAATTCGAGGTCAGCAAGGCCAAGACAGGGCTGGAAGAAGCCTTCATCTGGCTGATGACCGGCGCCCAGGACAATTTCCAATGAACCAACGGTTTTCCTCCCTCAACCGCATCATCGCGATCCTGCGCAAGGAATTCATCCAGATGACGCGCGACCGACTGACCTTCGGCATGATGGTCGGCATTCCGGTGATGCAGCTCTTGCTGTTTGGCTATGCCATCAATACCGATGCGCGCCATCTGCCGACCCTGGTCGAGATGGGCGATAGCGGGCCGGCCAGCCGCGCCATCGTGCAGGCGATGGAGACATCTGAATTCTTCGATATCACCGGCATCGCCGCCTCGCCCGAAGCGGCCAATATCGCCCTGCGCGACGGCACCGCCAGCTTCGTGGTGACAATCCCGCCGAATTTCGAACGCGATCTGGCGCGCGGCGACCGGCCGCAAATCCTGCTCGATGCCGACGGCTCTGATCCGGTCGCCGCCGGCGCCGGCAGCGGCGCCTTTGCCGGCATCGTGCAGCGCGCGCTGGAGCCCTGGCTCGGCGAGATGACGCCGCCGGTCGAGACCGTGGTTCACCGGC
>JBNMNI010000234.1:0-3233 GCA_051275375.1 Maricaulis sp.
TCGGCGGCCTCCGTGAAGGCCAGTCCGGGCAGAAGTATGAGCGCGGCTGCGGTAGCGGTGAGCAGGGTGAGCTTGGTCATCGTCTTGGGCTCCTTGATGACGGCGAGCAGGGAATCCCCGCGCCATTTTCAGGAATCTTAATCAAAACTTGATGAGCCGGGGATGAACGCGCCCTTCATGTTCGTGGCTCAGAAGGCCGATTGTCCTGCATGCCGCAGCTTCTGGTCGGCCAGCACGATCGCCGCCATCGCTTCGCCTACAGGCACGGCGCGGATGCCGACACAGGGGTCGTGGCGCCCACGCGTCTCGATCGTGGTCTCGGCGAAATCGCGATCAAGCGTGCGCCGCTCAATGCGGATCGAGGAGGTTGGCTTGACCACGAAACGGACAATGAAGTCCTGCCCGGTGGAGATGCCGCCGAGGACACCGCCATTGTGGTTGGACAGAAAGACCGGTCCGTCCTCGCCCATCCGCATTTCGTCAGCGGCCTCTTCGCCGCGCATCGCGGCGGAGGCGAAGCCGGCACCGATCTCCACGCCCTTGACGGCATTGATCGTCATCATCGCGGCCGCCATCTCGCTGTCGAGCTTGGCATAGACCGGCGCCCCCCATCCCGCGGGCAGGCCGGAGACGACGACTTCGACGATGGCACCGGTGGACGAGCCATCGGTGCGCAGGGCGTCCATGTCGGCGGCCCATAATTCGGCGGTTGCGGCATCGGGGCAGAAGAAAGGGTTGTTGGACACTTCATCCCAGTCCCAGCGCGCCCGGTCGATCTTGCGCGCGCCGACCTGGACCAGGGCAGCGCGGATCTCGATGCCGTCGCCGAGCAGTTTGCGGGCAACGCCGCCAGCAGCGACGCGCGATGCGGTTTCGCGCGCCGATGAGCGTCCGCCGCCGCGATAATCGCGCACGCCGTATTTCATGTCATAGACATAATCAGCATGGCCGGGCCGCCATTTGTCGCGGATATCGCCATAATCCTTCGAGCGAGCATCCTCGTTCTCGATCATCAGGCTGATCGGCGTGCCGGTCGTGACCGGTCCGCCGGTGCGATCATCGCTGAATGTGCCCGACAGGATGCGTACCTGGTCCGGCTCCTGGCGCGGCGTGACATGGCGCGACGTGCCCGGGCGGCGCAGATCGAGCCAGGGCTGAAGGTCGGCCTCGCTGAGCGGGATTCCGGCCGGGCAGCCATCGATCACGGCGCCGATGGACGGCCCGTGGCTCTCGCCCCAGGTAGTGACCCTGAACAAATGTCCGAAAGTGTTGTGTGACATGGCCGATCCGCGATTTTTCTAGACCATAGTCGGCGAAAGGCCCGGCGTCACGCGGCCGACTGTGCCTTGCGGATCCAGCGTGCGAAACGGGCATTGGCCGAGGGGCGCGAAAACGCCTCGATGAAATCGTCCAGGCGCTCGAAATCGGACGGCTCAGGCGCCTTAGCAGTGTCGGGAATGTCTGCCAGGACCCTGACCTGGACCGTGGTGTCGGGCTCGCCGACAGCTTGCAGGCAGGCCCCGTCGGTCACGCCGGCGGGAATGCGAACAATGATCACCCGCTCGCCCGAGCGCAGGGAGCGTGTCAGTCCCTGCCGGGCCTGATGGGCGCTGAGCTCGATTTCCATGCAGGCGGGCAGGGTCTTTTCCAGATAACGCACCGCATCGACGATCGCGGCAAGCCTCGACAGGGCTTCCGGCGTGGGCTCGGTCGTGTCGGGATGCAGCGTTTTGACCTGTTCACGGAAGGCGCGTTTGGCCGCAATCAGCCCGGCGCCTGGCTCAAGGCCAAACGCGGCATAGGCCGCAGCAATTGTCAAAACGCGCGATGTCATCCTGCATCGATAGCGCAAGAAGATTCCTGAAAGGTTGACGCGGGCCGCGACGAGCTTAGGAAGACGGCGCAGCCGCGGGAGATCGAGCGATGAGCGACAAGAATCTGATACCGCCAAGTCCGGACGCAGCAGCCTATGCCCGGACCAATGAGGCCAATGCCGTCGAAATCTTCGATCGCGACGAGCCGCTGGACCTATTTGCTGAATGGCTTGTTGATGCGAAGAAGAAGGAACTCAATGATCCCAACGCGATGGCGCTGGCGACCGTGGATTCCGACGGCTTTCCCGATGTGCGGATGGTGCTCCTGAAGGATGTCGATCGCGGCGGGTTCGTCTTCTACACCAATCTGGGCAGTGCCAAGGGGCGCCAATTGGCAGACAACCCCGGTGCGGCGCTGTGTTTTCACTGGAAATCCCTGCGGCGCCAGGTTCGGGTGCGCGGTGCGGTTGAGCCGGTCGATGCCGCCGAGGCGGATGCCTATTTTGCGTCTCGGGCCCGCGACAGCCGCATCGGTGCCTGGGCCTCGACCCAGTCGCAACCGCTCGAGAGCCGCTTTGCGCTGGAAAAGGCCGTGGCGCGGGAGGCTGCGCGCTTTGGTCTGGGCGAAGTGCCAAGGCCTTCGCACTGGTCCGGTTTCCGTCTTCGTCCGACGGCGATCGAATTCTGGCGGGACCGGCCCTTCCGGCTGCACGACCGGCTGGTCTTCACCCGATCCGATTTAAACTCGCCTTGGGGCGTCAATCGGTTGTATCCTTGATCGACGGAACCAGCCGGAGGGGCTGATATGGCGCGGTTCACCGAAACCATGCGTGGGGTGATCGACCTTGTTTGCGGGGTCTGCGGGTTGCTTGTGCTTGCAATCCCGCTCTGGTTCGCCCTGGCGGCATTCGGGACGAAATGGGAGTTCTGGGGCTGGCATACCGGTCTTGAGGCGATGACCCATGTCTGGGGCTTCCGGCTTTTGCTGGCCGGGCTGGTCATCGGTGTTGTGGCGGCTGGTTTGATCACTGCCCACGCTTTGCTCGCCAGGCGGCGGCATGGCAGCTGGATCAGTGCCCTCGCGGTCATGCTGGTTGCTGTGGCGGGCATTGGCTGGACGATCCATCTCGACCGGCTGCAATCTGCCATGCCTGCGATCCTCGATATCAGCACTGACTTTATCGACCCGCCGCACTTCTCGGCGGCCTTTGCCTCGCGCCACTCCAGTGCCGATGCCAGCCTGGTCTATGCGGACAAGACGGCCGCAGACGGGCAGGCCCTGCCGGAGCTGCAGACACGATATTACCCGCAAATCACGTCGCTCCATCTCGATGAACCTGTGGAGCTCGCCTTCGACCGCGCGCTCGAGATTGCGCGCGATGATGGCTGGCGCATTGGAACGGCCGCCAGGCAGGCGGG
>JBNMNI010000235.1:0-3231 GCA_051275375.1 Maricaulis sp.
TATAGTCCGCGCCTGTCACAAAACCTCTTTGGGGGAGGCCCTCATGAAATTTCTGGCTCCGGCCCTGGCTTGTCTCGCGCTTGTCGCCTGCGGCCCCGCTACCGATACGAACATCGCCGCACCGGTCGAGTTCATGCCGGATGTGCGCTCGCAGAATATCGAGGCGCATATCCGCTTTCTCGCCTCGGACTATCTGCAGGGCCGCGATGTCGGCACGGATGGCTATGAGATCGCCGCCAATTATGTCGCGGCACAAATGCAATTGCTCGGGCTGGAACCGGCTGGCGAGAATGGCAGCTATTTCGCGCAAGTGCCGCTGCAGGACGTCACCGCCGACGCCGGATACAACAGCTTCACGCTCGATGGCGAAACCTTCGCCCAGGGCGATCTGGTCTATGTCTCGACCAATCCGAATGTGCTGGAAGCCACGGTCAGCGCGCCGCTGGTCTTTGTCGGCTACGGCATTTCCGCCCCCAATCGCGATCATGATGATTATGCCGGCCTCGATGTGGCGGGCAAGATTGTCGTCGTGATGAATGGCGTGCCCGGCGGTCTGCCGACCGAGGAGCGCGCCCATCACAACTCAACCACCACCAAGCGCGATGTCGCGGCGGCACACGGCGCCATTGGCATGATCGCCCTGGCTGGCTGGTCCGACGAGCAGGTGACCGAATTTGCCAATGGTCCGGCCCTGCTGCCCACCGTGCGCCTGACGGCGGCCACCGGCCCCTCCTCCTATGACCAGGTCCAGGTGATCGCCAATGTCGGTTCCACCCTGGGTGCCCGGCTGTTCGAGGGCGCCGAGATGAGCCTGGAAGAGGTCGAGGCGGCGATGAATGCCGAGGAGAATCCGACCTTCCCGCATTTCGACCTGCCCCACAGTGTCAGCATGCGCCAGCACACCCTGTCAGAGCCCTTCACCGCCCCGAATGTCGTCGGCATGCTGGCCGGCTCCGATCCGGAGCTGGGCAGCGAGATCGTCGTGCTCTCGGCCCATCTCGACCATATCGGCACGATTCACGAGGGTATGCGCGGCGGCGGCGCCTGCCGCTCGAGCGATGAGGAAGACACCGTCTGCAATGGCGCGGTCGACAATGCCTCCGGCGTCTCGATCATGCTGGAGACCGCGCGCACCTTCATCGAACAGGGCACGCCGCGGCGTTCGGTCGTTTTCGTGGCCCTGGCGGCGGAAGAAAAGGGCCTGCTCGGCTCGGAACACTTCGCCCGCAACCCGACCGTCCCGGCCGAAGCCATCGTCGCCAATGTCAATCTCGACATGCCGGTGATCGTGTATGAGTTCAACGATGTCATCGCCTTCGGCGCTGATCATTCCAATCTCGGCCCGATCGCGGCGCGGGCTGCGGCGCGGATGGGGATTGAAGTCAGTCCCGATCCGATCCCGGAACAATCGATCTTCGTGCGCTCGGACCATTATAATTTCGTGCGCCAGGGCGTGCCCTCAATCTTCCTGATGACCGGATTCTCATCACCGGATCCGCGCTGGGATGAGGGCGAAGGTTTTATGGGCTTTCTCAACACCCACTATCACCGCCAGACCGATCAGCTTGATGGCGAGCTGGAAGTCCTGTTCGAACAGGGCGCCAAATTCGCCAATATCAACTATCTGATCGCCCGCGAAATCGCCGATAGCGATGAGCGTCCGGCGTGGAATGCGGACAGCTTTTTCGGCAATCTCTACGGCCAGCCCGATCGGTAGCCGGTAACAAAATACCACTAAAAACCGCGCGCGCCGTTCCAAACGGCGCGCGCTTTGTTTATAGGGAGGGATTCCGGAGGAACGCCCCTTGACGACTGCCTATGACAATATTGCCGATTATGACGCCCCCGCGCCGCGCGATGGCCGCATCAAACTGCACGGTGCCGAAGGCTTCGAAGGCATGCGCAAGGCTGGCCAGCTGGGCGCGCAGGTGCTCGACATGCTGGTGCCGCAGGTGCAGGCCGGCGTCACAACCGAGCATCTTGACCGGCTGACGCGCGAATTCGTCCTCGATCACGGTGCCACCCCGGCGACCCTGCATTATCGCGGCTATCGCCATTCATTGTGCACCTCGCTCAACCATGTCGTCTGTCACGGCATTCCCGGGCCGAAGGCGCTGCGCGATGACGACATCCTCAATATCGATGTCACCGTCATCCTTGATGGCTGGCATGGCGATACCAGCCGCATGTACACGGTCGGCGAGCCCAAGCGCAAAGCCGAGCGCCTGATCGACATCACCTATGAAGCGATGATGGCCGGGATCCAGGCGGTCAAGCCGGGCGTTACCCTGGGCACGATCGGGGCGATCATCCAGGATTATGCCGAGGAACGCCGCTGTTCGGTGGTGCGCGATTTTTGCGGCCATGGCCTTGGCCAGATCTTCCATGACAGCCCGAATGTGCTGCATTTCGGCACGCGCGGCGAAGGCGCCGTCCTCAAGGAGGGCATGTTCTTCACCATCGAGCCAATGCTCAATCTCGGCCGGCCGGATGTGAAAGTCCTCAATGATGGCTGGACCGCCGTCACGCGTGACAAATCCCTCTCGGCCCAGTTCGAGCATTCCATCGGTGTCACCGCCGACGGCTATGAGATTTTCACCAAATCGCCGACCGGGCTCGACAAGCCGCCCTACAAGCTCTGACGCGCTAACCGCCCGCTGCCAGACAGGCGCGGGCCTGATCGACCAGCCGGCGCAATTGCGCCCGGGCGCGGGCCTTGCCGACATGTTCGCCGAGCGTGCCGCAGACGGCAAAGCCGGCCACGCCGGCGCCGATCGTCAGCCCCCAGCGCCAATCCGCCAGCGCGCCGATGGCGGGCAGGACGATGAAGGCGAGCGCCGCGCCCGCCACCAGACCGGCCAGGGCGAACCAGCGCGCCATCTCGCAGCCACAGGCCAGATAGGCGGCATTGATCGCGCCGGCCAGCGGCGCTGCGGGCGAAGCCGCCGGAAACCTGATTTCACCGAAGCGCAGGCCCGGCTGGAAGATGCGCTCCAGGGCCGCGCGATCCGTGACGGTCAATATGCCGCCCTTTGCCGTCACAACAGGGCCCGCACCCCATAGGCCAGCAGCGCGACGATCACGGCCAGCCCGCAGGTCAGGCCGAAGCTGAACCACGGCCCCGGCGCCGAGCATCGCTCGCCGGCCTCGTGCAGGTGCGGCGCCGGCTTGCCGGGCACCGGTACAGGCGTGTCCTCACTCATCCTCATTCTCCCTGATGCCGCATCAGCC
>JBNMNI010000236.1:0-3230 GCA_051275375.1 Maricaulis sp.
CGGGAGCGAGTCTCATGACGCGTGAAATCCACCACTTCATTGACGGCCAGACCTTCAAGGGAAAGTCCGGACAATTCGGCGATATTTTCAATCCCAACACCGGCGAAGTTCAGGCCCGCGTCCAGTTCGCGACCCGCGATGAAGTGGCCGATGCTGTCGCCGGCGCCAAGAAGGGGCAGGCCATCTGGGCCGCGATGAACCCGCAGCGCCGCGCCCGGGTGTTGATGAAATACAAGATGATGGTCGAGGACCAGATGGAGGAGCTCGCGCATCTTCTCTCGTCCGAGCATGGCAAGGTGATCGCCGACGCCAAGGGCGATCTGATCCGCGGCCTGGAAGTGATCGAATTTGCCTGCGGCGTGCCGCACCTGATGAAGGGCGAATATACCGAGAGCGCCGGCCCCGGCATTGACGTCTATTCGATGCGCCAGCCGCTTGGCGTCGTCGCTGGCATCACACCGTTCAACTTCCCGGCGATGATCCCGATGTGGTTCATGGGCATGGCGCTGTCGACCGGCAATGCCATGATCCTGAAGCCGTCGGAGAAGGATCCGTCCGTCCCGGTGCGTCTGGCCGAGATCATGCTTGAGGCCGGCCTGCCGGAAGGCGTGTTGCAGGTCGTGCACGGCGACAAGACTGCCGTCGACGCCCTGCTTGAGCATGACGACATCAAGGCTGTCAGTTTTGTCGGCTCATCCAATATTGCTCACTACATTGCCCAGAGCTGCACCAGGCACGGCAAGCGCTTCCAGGCGATGGGCGGTGCGAAAAACCACGGTATCATCATGCCCGACGCCGATATGGACCAGGTCGTCAACGACTTCCTTGGCGCCGCCTATGGGTCGGCCGGCGAACGCTGCATGGCGCTGCCGGTTGCCGTGCCGGTTGGCAAGAAGACGGCCGATGAATTCGTGGCGCGGATCAAGAAGGAAGCCGTCAATCTGCGCATCGGTATCTCCACCGACGATACCGCGCATTACGGGCCGGTCGTCTCGGCGGCGCACCGCGCGACGATCGAGAAATACATCCAGATGGGTATCGATGAGGGCGCCGAGCTCCTGCTCGACGGGCGCGGTTTCCAGCTGCAGGGACATGAAAAGGGCTTCTTCATCGGCCCGACGCTGTTCGACCACGTCAAACCGGGCATGCGTTCCTATGAGGAAGAGATTTTCGGGCCTGTGCTGCAGGTGGTGCGCGCCGAAAATCTGGAAGAAGCGGCGGCCCTGCCGAGCAATCACCAATACGGCAATGGCGTCGCGATCTTCACCCGCAACGGCCTGGCAGCGCGCGAATTCGCTGCCAAGGTCAATGTCGGCATGGTCGGCATCAATGTGCCGATCCCGGTCCCGGTTGCCTACCACTCCTTCGGCGGCTGGAAGCGTTCGGCCTTCACCGACACCAATCAGTATGGCACGGACGGCATCCGCTTCTTCACCAAGATCAAGACGGTGACCCAGCGCTGGCCGACCGGTGATATTGGCGACCAGGCCTTTGTCATCCCGACGATGAGCTGAGCGCGACCACGCAGGGCCTGAGCATTTGCAGCACAAGCGGGAACCGGTTTTGCGGTTCGCAAATGCGGAAAGGCAAACAATCAGAGCCGTTTCACCGATTTGAACGCGGTGGGACGGCTCCGGTTACAGATGGCATCAGCGCATCAGGCGATGACACTCCCGTCAGCTCCCGCAGCCCGCAGCCAGTCATTGGCCGGCTCGATCGCGTCGAACAGTGCGACATGGGGCGGAAGCAAGTCGCTTATCGCGCCCATGACGGTGCTGTAATAGGCCGCGTCCCATCCGGATGGCCGTACATAGGCGATCGGCACGGTCGATTCGACTGCGAGCAGGAAGCCGGCGATCATTTCACTCGATAGCGTCGGGGATGTTTGTTGCTCGACCCGGTTGGCATCGATCAGAATGCCCGAAACGGCATGGCTTCGCAGCAATTCGCAGATGCGCTCCACGGCCGATCCGGCTTCGCGCCGGCCCACCTGACCGATGCTCTCTATCAGGATCATGGAATTTTCTTCGTTCAGGCAAACGCTTACCGACATACGCATATTCCCACACAAGAAGTATTTTTGATTATTGGGGAGATAATAGCCGCGACCCCTCGGGGAGGCCAGTATTTCTTGATGATTTGGGTCTACCTGTCGTGAGGATTTCCGCTCCTGCACCTGGCCCGATCTGGCACAAAACCGTCATCCCGGAGCCGGACTGGCGAGGCGCATCTCGGCGCCAGGCTCTGCGGAATGGGTGCCTGTCAGCGTGTTGGCCGCGGCGCTTGCCTTGATCTTCCAACGCGGCAAGGATGAGGGCCCCGCCAATTCGCTCCAAAGGCGAATGGAATTTGAGGATCACATGTCGTCATTCGATTTCCGCACCGTTCCACACATCCATGTCGGCGCCGGTTCCGCCGACCGCCTGGCCGGTCTTGCCGCGTCGCTGATCGGTGATCGCCGCCGCATCTTCCTTGTCACCGATCCGGGCGTGCGTGCGGCCGGCCTGACCGACGGTGCTGTGGCGGCGCTGGAGGCTGCCGGCCTCACCGTTGCGATTTTCGACCAGGTCGTGGCCGATCCGCCCGAGGCCGTTGTGCTGGCCGCCGAGGACGCTGCGCGGGCCTTTGGCGCCGAGGTCGTGATCGGTTTTGGCGGGGGCAGCTCGATGGATGCGGCCAAGCTGGTCGCCATGCTGCTCGGGTCGAAACAGAGCCTGGCGCAGATGTATGGCGTCAATAATGCCACCGGGCCGCGCCTGCCGCTCATCCTTGTGCCGACGACTGCTGGCACAGGCTCGGAAGTGACACCGATCTCCGTCGTGACGGTTGGTGAAAGCTCGAAAATGGGCGTCAATTCGCCGGCCCTGTATGGCGATCTTGCCGTGCTCGATGCTGCGCTCACCTATGGCTTGCCGCGCGGCACTACGGCGGCGACCGGGATCGATGCCATGGTGCATGCGATCGAGGCCTATACGACGCGGCTGCAGAAGAATCCGGTCTCCGATGCCCTGGCCCTGGCCGGGCTGAAAAAGCTCCACGGGGCCATCGAGCGCGCCTGCACCGATGGCCGCGATACGGAAGCGCGCGAAGACATGCTGCTCGGGGCGCTGCTGGCCGGCCAGGCCTTCGCCAATGCACCGGTCGGCGCTGTTCACGCACTGGCCTATCCTCTGGGCGGCGTGTTTCACGTGCCGCACGGCCTGTCCAACTCGCTGATGCTGCCGCCCGTA
>JBNMNI010000237.1:0-3217 GCA_051275375.1 Maricaulis sp.
CGGAAATGCGCACCGCCAGGCCGGCCACGCTGCCGAATTCGACATCGCCGGAGCCATTGATACCGACATCGGCATCGCCGCCTACATCGGCCATGCGGACATCGCCGGAACCATTGATGCCGATATCAGCCATGCCGCCGACAGCGCCGAGCACAACATCGCCCGAGCCGTTAATGCCGATATCGGCATTGCCGCCAATATCGCGGGTCGTGACATCGCCGGAGCCATTAATGCTGATACCGGCATCATGAGCGATGGCGCCGGTCTCGAAACGGCCACAGCTATCCATCTCAAGATCGAGAGAGCCGAGATCGCCGGACGTGCCCTGGAAAGCACTATTGCTCAGCTGCAGCGCCAGCGAGGCCGGGGCGGTGATCGTCAGCAGCGGGTAATCGGCAAGATCATGCTGGCTGCTCCAGCGCCGGCCGATGCGGATATGACCGCCGCGCGAATTGCAGTTGAGATTGCGGATCGACTGGCCGCCATCGATCGCCAGGCTGGAACCGGTCTGGCGCAATTGCGGGTCCCCGGCGAGACCGCCGGGATTGGTGATGCTGACGCTGACCTGGTCGGACGAGCCGGTACGGATTTCCACCCGGCCGATGAAATTCTCGATCGAGACCGTGTCAGCAGCATAGCTGCGCTGCTCCTCCTGCGCCGTGGCGGAGGTGGCAATGGCGGCCAGGCTGGCCAGGGCGAAAGCCGTGCCGGCGATCAGTGCTGATTTACGCGTCATGGAAATCCCCTCTGGATAAGTGCGTTATGAATGGGATGCCGCAGCCCCCCCGATTGGATGCAAGCCTGCAGCATTCATTCCTGCCGGGCTCTGGCGAGCGCGTGACAATCGATTAATACTGCGCTGCCAGAGAGGCGTTGAGAGGGAAAATCAACGCCCGCTTCCCCTTTGGCGTCAGCCGCCGGTCAGCCCGGCCAGAACTGGTAGACCGCCGTTGCGATCACCGTGCCAATCGCATAGCCGAACACGCCGACCAGAACCCCCGGCGTCACCAGATCCTTCCAACCCTTCGCCGCCGCCAGAGCCGGGGCGGTGGTCGCGCCGAGGATCGCCGCATTGGAGGCCGTGATCAGTTCGGGCAGGGAGAATTTCAGGATCGATCCGAGCCCGAAAGTGACAATCGCGTGCACGGTCAACAGGATACCGATCAGACCGATCAGGACCGGCGCGGTCTGTACCAGTCCCATCACATCGGCCCCGGCGGCAATTGCCGCGAAGAAGACGAAACTCAGGCCGATCCCCAGCTCATAGCCGCCATGCAGGCTGGCCATGGTCTTCGGAAAGGCTGTCGCCGGGATCAGGGCGAGCACGGTGATGATGGCGTAACGCCAATTGCCGGCCCAATCGCCCAGCTGTGCCTTGGCCAGCTCGGTCAGGAGATCACCCAGCACCAGGACGACCAGGGCGAAGGTCGCCGAATAGATCAGTGTCGCCGCGCTCGCCTTGCCCTCCGGCTCGGCGCCCTCGGCCACGGATTCCACCTGGCTGTGATCGCGCGCAATAAAGCGGCTGGCCAGCCAGTGCCATCCGGGCAGAACCGCCAGCATCGCCAGGAACAGACCGGAGAAGAGATTGTCGACCGCCGTCGCCGCCGAGACAAAGCTCGGATCATCCCGCCCCAGCCCCGTCAGATCGACCAGCGCCGCATAATTGACCGAACCGCCGATATAGGTCGCCGTGAAAGTGCCCGCTGCGGCGGCCTGGTTTGGACCGATATCGATCAGGGAAAAGGCAAGCATGGCACCGAGCACGGTGCCAAGACTTGCCAGCAGGAAGGCCAGCGTCATGCGCCCGGTCTCGAAGAAGATCTTCTTGAGATCCGCCTTCATCAGAAACAGCGGGATCAGGATCGGCACGAAATAGGTGAAGACAAAGCCATAACCCGGCGAATCCTGCGGGATAAGGCCGATATTCGAGGCGATGATCGCAAACAGGATCGCCCAGACCGCGCCGGTCAAAAGCGCCCCGATGCGCGTCTTCTCCATCAGGAATCCGGCCGCCGCGATCACGAACAGGGCGGCCACAGCGGCGACGGCATTATCAGCCGGTATCAAGGACATGTCATTCCCCCAGATTATCAATCATGCGCGCTTCCCACCTGTTTCAGTCGTCCGCACGCAATGACGGCAGGCGAGATGGCTCATTTCGTGGCGTCATCATCTTCGACGAAGGCATCGGCCTCAATCTCGACCAGGAAATCCGGGCCGATGAAGCGCGAGATCTCGACCATGGTCGTGGCCGGCGGGTGATTGCGAAACACCGCCCCGTGCGCCCGGCCGAAGGCTTCCCATTGATCGATATCGGTGACGAAGATCCGCGTGCGCACGACGTCTTCAAGACTGGCCCCGACATCGCCGAGCGCCTTGCCGATAATCTCGAAACAGCGCCGCGCCTGCGCCTCCGGATCACCCGGCGCGAACACCTCGCCAGCCTCGTCCGTCGCCACAGTCCCGGTCACCCAGACATGCGGACCGCGCCGCAGGGCACGGCAATAGCCAACCTTGGCCTCCCACGGCGCGCCCGAGAAGGCGCGCCGGATCGGGCCGGCCACCTAGCCCTCCGTCGGCTTGGCGAGAAGGTCCATGGCCACGGCCGTGCTGGCTTCGATCGCCATGATGATGCTGGTCTGCGGATCATCCGGCGCGAAGAGCGGCGAATGGTTGGACGGCGCAGCGACATTGCGGGCCGCGAAATCATCCAGTCTTTCCTGGGTGGTGCCGCCAACCCAGAACATGAAGCTCGGGATTGCCTCTTCGGTGCGGTGATATTGCGAGAAATCCTCGCCGCCCATTACCGGATCGGCCTCGGTCACGGCAGAATTGCCAAAGCGCGCCCGCATCGCCGACACGGCCCGCGCCGTCAGCGCCGGATCATTATACATCGCCGGCGTATAAGGGAGTTCGACCTCGACATCGGGATATTCCTCCGGCGTCAGGCCGTAGGACGCCGCCTGGGCATGGGCGATCCGCTCGATACCGCTGAGCAGATGGCCGCGAACCTCATCGGTATAGGAGCGCACGGTGAGCTGGAGATGCACCTCATCGCTGATGATATTGTGCTTGGTGCCGCCATGAATGGCACCGACGGTAACCACACCCGGATCAAGCGGCGACAGCTCGCGCGAGACCAGCGATTGCAGCGCGACAATGATCTGGGCCGACAGATAGATCGGGTCCTTGGTCGCCTGCGGATAGGCGCCAT
>JBNMNI010000238.1:0-3206 GCA_051275375.1 Maricaulis sp.
CTGTTCCTGTTTGCCCTGGGCAAGATGGGGACGGGCGAGCTGAATTATTCCTCCGATATCGATCTGGTGGTGCTGTTTGATCCCGATGCGCTGCAATTGCCGCCGAGCGAGGAGCCGCGCAAACGCCTGCCGCGCCTGATCCAGACCATTGTCCGCAGCCTGCAGGAGGTGAGCGGCGACGGATATGTATTCCGGACCGATTTGCGGCTGCGCCCCGATCCGGGTTCGACCCCGGTGGTGATCTCCACCGATGCGGCGCTGAACTATTACGAATCCTACGGCCAGACCTGGGAGCGGGCGGCCTGGATCAAGGCGCGCCATTGCGCCGGCGACGCGGCGGCAGCGCGGGATTATCTCGAGCGGATGCAGCCCTTCATCTGGCGCCGGGCACTGGATTTTGCCGCGATTGACGATATTCGCGGCCTGGCGCGCCAGATCCAGACCGTTGGCCGCCGCGGCGAAATCCATCCCGCCGGTCATGATCTCAAGCTCGGGCGCGGCGGAATTCGTGAAATCGAGTTCTTCGCCCAGGTGCCGCAATTGGTGTTTGGCGGCCGCGATGCCAGCGTAAGGGTATCCTCGACCCTCAGGGCCCTGGCGGCGCTGGAGGCGCGCGGTGTGGTCGATGGTGCGACGGTACAAGGCCTGAGTGAGGATTATCGCAGTCTGCGCGCCTGGGAGCACCGGATCCAGATGCGCCAGGACGAGGCCAGCCAGACCTTGCCGCTGCGCGATGATGATCGCCGGGCCGTGGCGGCGATGGCCGGCTATGGTGACCTTGCCGCCTTCGACGCTGCGGTCGAGGCCTTGCTGCGCCGGGTGCATGGTCATTTCTCTGATCAGTTCGAGGATGATGCCTCGCTCTCATCGCAGGCCGGGACGCTGATCCTGACCGGTGTCGAGCCGACCCCAGACACGCTGGCGACGCTGAAGACGCTGGGCTTTCAGCAAGCCGAACAAGTGTGGAAACGGCTCAATGGCTGGGCCGGCGGCAAGGTTCGCGCTGCCCGCAGCCCGCGGGCGCGGACCCTGCTGGCGCAGATCGCACCGCGCCTGGTCGATATCATGGCGGCGACGGGCGAGCCGGATGCGGCCTTTATCCGCTTTGCGGCCTTTTACGAAAACCTGCCAATGGGGGTGCAGCCGCTCTCCTTGCTGATGAATGAGCCGGGCCTGGCGGCCGATCTGATCTCGATCCTGACCATTGCGCCGCGCATGGCCGCCGATCTCGCCCGTCGCCCCAACATGCTCGATGTGATGCTGGACAACCGCTTCTCGGTCCCGCTCGCCCAGGACCCGCCGGATGATTTCCGCGATCGGCTCGCCGGCCTGGTCGCCGTTGCGGGCGGTTATGAGGAAGCGCTCAATGCGGCGCGGCGGCTGGTGCGCGAGGAAGGTTTCCGGGTCGGGACGCAGATCCTGCGCGGTACCGCCGATGCGCAAACCGCCGGTGCTGCCTATTCCTCGATCGCCGATGCGACGGTGGAATGCATGGCGCAGGTGGCCGAACGCGAGACCGCGCGGCGCTCGGGCGAGATGCCGGGCCGTTATGTCGTTCTGGGCATGGGCAAGCTGGGCGGGCGCGAGCTCTCGGCCGATTCCGATCTCGATCTGATGATCGTCTATCAGGGCGATGAAATGGCCCAGACCTGGTTTTCCCGCTTTGCGCAGCGCCTGATCAGCGCCCTGTCGGCGCCGACCGAAGAGGGCGAGCTCTACGAGGTCGACATGCAATTGCGGCCTTCCGGCAAGGCGGGGCCGGTGGCGGTGCGCTTGGCCCGCTTCGGGCAATATTATCTCGATGAGGCCTGGACCTGGGAATTGATGGCGCTGACGCGGGCACGGGTGATTGCGGGCGATGTCGAGACCGGTGAGGCGGTGTTGGCGGCGATCGAGGCGGCCTTGCACAAGCCGCGCGCGAGCGCGACCCTGCTGGGCGATGCGCGCGAGATGCGCGAGCGTCTGGAGGCGGCCAAGCCGGCCCGCAATGAGTGGGATATCAAGAGCCGGGTCGGTGGACTGCAGGACATTGAATTCATCGCCCAGATCCTGCAGGTCGTCGCTGCGGCCAATGGCCATCCCGTCTGCAATACGACGAGTTCGGCGTTTGCCGCCCTGTCGCAGGCCGGTGTCGTTGCGCCGAAGGATGCGGTGTTTCTGAGCGAAAGCGTGCATCTCTATCTCGATATCGCGCAATTGCTGCGCGCAGCCCATGGCACCGGCTTCGATCCGGCCGGGGCGAGTTCGGGTTTTACGAAACGTCTGGTCTCGGTCGCCGGCGCGCGCGATATCGGCCAGATGCGGTCGCGGCTCGATGCGCGCTGCCGCAAGGTGAGGTCGCTGTTCAAACGCTATCTGTGCACGCGCTGACGAGGCCGCGACGGAATTCCCTGGCCGGGGCGTTGAAGGGGCAAGCGAGGACGCTGACACACAGGAAGATACCGATGAAAAACTCATTCCTCATCACATTGCTGGCCGGATCGGCCATGATGCTGGCCGGCACCGCAGCCCAGGCCCAGCCTGGCCGCGGTCATGACGGCCATGGTCCCGGCGGACGCGGTGGACCGGGCGGCGGCATGGAGCACGGCATGATGATGCTGCGTGCTGCCGACGCCAATGGCGATAATTCGATCACCCGCGCCGAACTCGATGCGCTCCAGGTCGAGATGTTCGACTGGATGGATCGTAATGGCGATGGCTATCTCGACGCGGCCGATCAGTCGCCGATGCACCAGCGAATGCGCGCCATGCACGCCGCCGATCCTGAAGCGGCCGACCGGCCGGAACGCGAAGGCCGTCACGGCATGCGTCACGGCGGTGGCGAGCGTCGCGGTCCGGGCGGCGGTGAGGACGGCATGCGCCGGGCCGATGCCGATGGCGATAACCGGGTCTCACGCGCCGAATTCCTCGGCATGGAGCATCCCGGCTTCGCCCAGCTCGACCAGGACAGCGATGGCGTGGTTACCCCCGCCGAGCTGGACGCGGCTGCCGACCAACGCCATGATCGCCGGCGCTGGTGGCGTAACTAGTGTCTTTGCCATGTTTGACGGGCGCGGAATGGCAAATGAAGTCCGGATCGGCAACGATCCGGCGGCCTTCCGCACCCGCAACATGGCGACAGACATGACGGGTGGTGAGACCGATGAGGCCCTCATGGCACGGATCGCCCAGGGCGACCGTGCTGCCGCCCGGCTGTTGATGCAAAG
>JBNMNI010000239.1:0-3203 GCA_051275375.1 Maricaulis sp.
AAAAAGAAGAACGGTTTATCGATCCTCGGGATGGACCGGCCGGCATTATTAAGGTTTTGTAACGCATCACCTGAGGTGATTCACGGCTGGGGAGGCGTTGATGAAAAATGGTCTGTTCATGCTCGCATTGATCGCGAGCGTTTGGGGTATCGCAGTCGCCTGCCCTGCTGCAGTGCGCGACCAGGTCGCTGAAGCGACGCGTATACCGGAAGAATTCCAGATCGAGGCCGATCGGCAGATCGACATGTTTGTCAGCTGGGTGCGCGACGACGCGGCCCGTCCGGTCGAGGATTTCCGGAGCCGCGACCTTAACTGAACTGGCAGTCATCCATTCTCATGCCAAATTGAAGCGCCGCGCCGGCGCTTGGAACCGACACTCCAACCCGGCACTCCAACCCGAGAGTCCGACCCGAGAGTCCGACCCGGCACTATTGCGGATTGCCCGGCTCCGTTCCGGCTTGCAGCGCGGCCAGCCTCGCCTCGATCATGCCCCGATAGGCTGCATCGGGCGCCGCTTCATCGAGAAGTGCCTGCCAGGCCGCAAGCGCCGCCTCGCCCTCCCCTGACTGATACATGGCCTCGGCCATGAAGAAACGCGCCCTCACATCCGATGGCTCGATATCGAGCGCCCGGGCGAAGGCTTCACGGGCCGCTGGCGTCATCTCGCCATTCGCGTCGAACAACAGGGCCTGGCCCAGCGAGGCAAACAGAAAGGCCGAATCCGGCACGATGTCGATCGCCTGCCCGAAGGCATGGGCTGCTTCGCCATAACGGCCGAGGCTGAGATAGGATTGTCCAAGCACCGCCCAACCCTGGGCGTCACCGGGATTGGCCGCCATCTCCGCCGCCAGCGCCTCGATCTGATCCAGCACCGCGCGCATCTCGGAGGAAACCTCCACCGGTTCCGGCTCGAAACGCCCGACCAGTTGCGGGCTGCCGACAGCCATATAGATCGCCACCGCGGCAATGCCGCCCAGCCCGCTGGCAATAATGGCCAGCTGACGCCAAAGCGGGCTTGCCCGCTCCTCGCCGCCTTCCGGCCCCGATGCCGCCAGCAGGCGCCGCTGGATGTCGAGCTCTGCAGCGCGCGCCTCGGCAGCGCCGATCAGGCCCAGCTCGCGGTCGCGCGTCAATTCCTCAAGCTGGCCGGCGAAGGCGCCCAGACCATCATCCTCGGCAGCGGCCGTGCGGCGCATGAAGGGCCAGACCAGTGCTGCCACTGTCGCGCTGGCCATCGCAGCAATCAGAATCCACAACATTACTGGCCCTCCTCATCCATCAGGGCGGCCAGTTCGGCCTCTTCGGCGGCGCTCAGCTCGGCCGCAAGGCCACGCGCCTGCCGCCGCACATAGACGAATATCAGCAAGCCACCCGCCAGCAGGATGAAAAAGGGCATGCCCCATAGCACCAGCGTATTGGCTTGCAGGGGCGGCAACATCAGAACGTAATCGCCATAGCGCGCCTGCATATAGGCGAGAATCTCGGCGTCGGTGTCGCCTGCGGCAAGCCGTTCGCGCACAACAATACGCATATCCTGCGCCAACGAGGCGCCGGATTCGTCGATACTCTGGCTCTGGCAGACGACGCAGCGCAATTGCGTGTACAGCGCGCGAGCACGATGCTCCGTCGCCGCATCGCTGAAGGCCTCGTCCGGCGAGGGCGCGGCCAGGGCGGCGGGGGTCAACGACAAAGCGAGGCAGGCGAACAGGGCGCGCATCATGAGGCTTCCAGCTCCCGGATCAGCGGCAATATGGTCTCGGTCCAGTCGCTCTGGGTGATGATGCCGACATGGCGGTAGCGCACCCGGCCAGTGGCATCGATCAGAAAGCTCTCCGGCGCGCCGGTGATGCCCAGATCGATGGCCAGATGGCTGTCGGGGTCAAGCCCGACCGCCGCATAGGGATCGCCATGACGCGCCAGCCAGGCAGCCCCGGCCTCCGGCGTGTCGCGCCAGTCTACGCCATAGATCGGCACGATACCGCTGCGCGCAATCTGCATCAGCATGGGATGCTCGATCTCGCAGGGCGGGCACCAGGAACCGAATACGTTGAGCAGGCTGACATGCCCGGCCAGATCGGCATTGGACAGGCCGTGATCGCGCCCCGCAACCGGTTCCAGATCGAAGGCCGGCAACGGTTCATTGATCAGCTGAGACGGGATCGCGCCGGGATCCTCGCGCAGGCCCATGCCGAAATAGAGCGCCATCACCGCAAACAGGACAAGCGGCAGGAAAGCGAGCCAACGCCCCATCACGGCGCCTCCGCTTCGATCACTGCCACCGGCCCGGGCGCCGCTGGCTTGCGCGCCGTCAGGGCACGCCGCCCGCGATCGCCGAGCGCCAGCAGACCGCCGAGCGCCAGCAGCGCCGAACCGATCCACAGCCAGACTGCGAGCGGATAGAGATAGGCGTGAACGGCCCAGCCGCGGCCCTCGACGCCCTCGCCGATGGTGACATAGAGATCGCCATCGAGCCGGGCCCGGATGGCCGATTCCGTCGTCGCCATTTCACGCACCGGATAGAAGCGGCGTTCGGCGACCATATGGCCCAGCTCGCGGCCATTGCGGGAGACCGCCAGCGTGCCGGCCTGGGAAACGAAATTATCGCGGTCGCTGCGCACGACATCGACCAGCTCGATCGTGTAATCGTCCAGCTGCATCGATTGGCCGGGCATCAGGAAAGCACTGGCCTCATCCTTCCAGGCACTCACGCCGGTGACGGCGAGGATCAGCACCGCCAGCCCGAAATGCGCCACCGTCATGCCCCAGATTCCCGCTGGCAGACCCTTGGCCCGCGCCCAGCTTGCCGCGAGATCGATCTCGAACAGTTTGATGCGCGATTTCAGATCGAGCAGCACGCCCAGCCCGACCCAGACCGCCAGCGCCGTGCCGATCGCACCGGCAACGGCTTCGCGTTCGGCGACCCATAGCGCGATCGCTCCGGCGGCGATGGCGGCGATGAAAGCCGGCACCAGTTTTTTCGCGATCGGGCCCAGCTTGCCGCGCTTCCAGGCCAGCATCACGCTGAACGGGATCAGCACGAAGAGCACCGCCATCATCGGAATGAAGGTCGCGTGATAAAAGGGCGCCCCGATCGAGATCGTCTCATCGGAGACCGTGGTGATGAAGAGCGGATAGAAAGTCCCGAAGAACACCAGCGCACAGGCGGCGGCGAGAAACAGGTTATTGATCAGCAAGGTGCTCTC
>JBNMNI010000240.1:0-3194 GCA_051275375.1 Maricaulis sp.
CGCACCAGAGCGCCGCCAAACAGGCCCACCACAATCAGCAATCCAATAAAGACAACCCGCATCACAAATCCTGCCACTGCCCGCTTGCGGTCCGCACCATCGGGACCGGCCTTGCACCCATGTTTCCAGCTTAGCGGCAAATCCCGCCGGTGGCGATCACTGATCCGCCGCATCAGCGATGGGTGGCCGCACGATCATCCGAGGGCAGATCCTCGATCATAGTCCCGATCGGCCGCCCCGTGCCCGGCTCGCGCCAGTCCGGCGCGATCTCGGCCAGCGGCAGCAGGACGAAGGCCCGGTCGGCCAGGCGCGGATGCGGCACTTCCAGCCCGCCCGCATCGGTGCAGCGCTCGCCGCGATAATCGAGCAGATCAAGATCGAGCACCCGCGACTCCCAGCGGATGTGCCGTGTGCGGCCGAAGCCGGCCTCGACCTCGTGCAACAGATCCAGCAGGGCGCGCGGCGCCAGCTCGGTTGCGACCTCGGCGACGGCATTGATATAGGCGGGCGCCGCCGGATCCGGCCAGGCCGGGCTGTGCCAGTTTGAAGAGCGCGCCACGACCGCAATGCCGCGCGCCTCAAGCGCATCCAGCGCCAGCGCCAGCGTCTGGGCCGGGCTGCGTCCTGCCGATGGCAGATTGGCACCAAGCGCGATATAAATGGCGGATGTTTTCGATTTTTCTTTCATTCATTTCTCAAAGGATATTTTTCCAATGACCTTCTACCCCGATGAGCGGATCGGCATTTTCATTGATGGCGCCAACCTGTTCGCGACCACCAAAGCGCTGGGATTCGATATCGATTTCAAACGCCTTCTCGAGGAATTCCGCAAGCGCGGCCGGCTGATCCGGGCCAATTACTACACCGCCCTGCTCGAGCATGAGGACTACAATCCGCTGCGGCCTCTGGTCGACTGGCTCGACTATAACGGCTTCCACGTCGTCACCAAGCCGGCCAAGGAATTCACCGATGCCGACGGCAATCGCCGCATCAAGGGTGATATGGATCTCGAGCTCGCCGTCGACATGATCGATGCCGCCGATTATCTCCAGCACATCATCCTCTTCTCCGGTGATGGCGATTTCTGCCCCGCCATCGCGGCCGCCCGGCGCCGCGGCGTGCGCGTCAGCGTCGTGTCATCGATGAAGACCAAACCGCCGATGATCGCCACCGAGCTGCGCCGCCAGGCCGATGATTTCATCGAATTGCTCGATCTGCAGCACATGATCGGGCGCCCCGACAACCGTGTGGACAACACGATATGAGCCTGCAGCCGGAACCGGCGGCCGATTGCCCGCTCTGCCCGCGCCTGGTTGCCTTTCGCCAGAAAAATGCCGGCCTCTATCCAGACTGGCATAACGGCCCGGTCGGCTCCTTCGGCCCCGGTGATGCCCGTCTGCTGATTGTCGGCCTGGCACCGGGTCTGCGCGGCGCCAATCGCACCGGCCGTCCCTTCACCGGCGACTGGGCTGGCGATCTACTGTTTGCCACCCTGGCCACGCACGGCTTCACCTCAGGCATATACGCCTCATCGGCCGATGACGGGCTGAGGCTGACCGATGCGATGATCACCAATGCGGTGCGCTGCGTGCCGCCGGAAAACAAGCCGGTCGGCGCCGAGGCCAATGCCTGCCGTCCCTTCCTGGTTGACCGTATCGCCTCCCTGCCCCGGCTGACGGCCATTCTGGCGCTCGGCAAGATCGCGCATGACAATACGCTGCGCGCACTGGGACAGAAGCTCTCATCAGCGCCCTTCGGCCACAATGCCGCGAGCGATATCGACACGGGCTCGGGTCCGGTGCGCCTGTTCAGCAGCTATCATTGCTCACGCTACAACACCAATACCGGCCGGCTGACCGAGCCAATGTTCAATGCGGTCTTCGCCGATATCCGCACCTTCCTCGACGCGCGCCCGCAATAGACTGCCAGCTGTGGATAACAGGGTTAACGCGATGTTATCGGAGGGCAAGACGGGGGTATGGCCTGCGCCTCAATTGTCGGCCCCGGCATTTCCGGCCAGGGTTTGCAGCGCCGCGTCGAACTGGTCGGTGGCGCGCTGGAATTTGTCGCGGCAGCCGCGATTGCAGAAGCCGACGACATGGCCGCGATAGCGCGCCAGGCTGTCGGCGTTCACCGGCTTGCCCGACCAGGGGCAGAACGCATTTATGACATTATTGGGCTCTAGCCTCGCCATCGCAGCACCTCCTGACAGGCGGTAGATGCCACTGGCTATTCTCTTTCACTGATGGCACAAATGACAACATGCCTGCTTTTTCTGCCAATACACCCCTGATCGAACGTCAAATCGCCTTCTTCATTTTCGAGAACGCGAAACTGCTCGATGCGACCGGCCCGCTCCAGGTCTTCGCCGATGCCAATGAAGTGCTGGGCTATGAAGCCTATGTCACGACGCTGGCCTCGCAACATGGCGGACCGGTGAAAACCGATACCGGAATTCTGCTCAATACACGCCGGCTGGCCGGCGTCGGCCTGGACGAAACCGATACGCTGATCGTGTGTGGCGGCGACGGGGTCTACACCGCCAGCCGCGACCATCGCCTGGTCGCCTCGCTTCTGCGCGCCACCGAGAAATGCGGCCGCATCGCCTCGACCTGTACCGGCGCTTTCCTGCTGGGCGCGGCGGGCCTGCTCGACGGGCGCCGCGCCGTGACGCATTGGCGCCGCTGCGAGCAATTGGCCGAAACCTGTCCGAAGGCCGAAATCGACCCTGACCCGATCTATATCGAGGATGATGGCGTATGGACCTCGGCCGGCGTTACCGCCGGGATCGATCTGGCGCTGGCGATGGTGGAAACCGATCACGGTCGCGAGGCCGCGCTCGAGCTGGCGCGCAATCTTCTGGTCTATGTCAAACGGCCCGGCGGCCAGTCTCAATTCAGCGAAGCGCTCAAGGAACAGACGCGCTCGGCCAGCGGCAAGTTCGACGCGCTGCATTTCTGGATGCGCGATAATCTCACCGCCGATCTGCGCATCGAGGCCCTGGCCGAACGCTCCGGCATGAGCCCGCGCAATTTCGCCCGCCTGTATTTCCGCGAAACCGGCCACACCCCGGCCCGCGCCGTCGAACAATTCCGCGTCGATGCGTCCCGGGTGATGCTGGAAGACGTCAAGCTCTCCATCAAGACAGTCGCGACCGCCTGCGGCTTCGGCAATGATGAACGCATGCGCCGCAG
>JBNMNI010000241.1:0-3188 GCA_051275375.1 Maricaulis sp.
CAGCAGCGGCCACGGGATCAGAGGTGCGAAATCGAGCGCGGTGGCGTTCATTGGCCCAGCCTCTCGAGAATGTCGGGGACGTGGACCTGGTCGGCCTTGTAATTCCCGGTCAGCGCATACATTGCGATATTGACGCCGAAACGGATCGCCATCTCGCGCTGACGTTCGCCGCCCTCAACCGGCGAGGAGGGCCGGCCCGCCGCATCAACACCCCAGGCCGACGCCCAGTCATTGGCGCCGATGATGACGCCCGATGTGCCGTCGCGTGAAGCGCCGTCAGGATTGGCCTCGACCCAGACCGGGCTGCCGGAAAAGCGGCCAGGAAATTCCTGCAGCAGGTAGAAGGATTTGGTCAGCACGTGATCGCTTGGCACTGGCCCGAGCGGCGGCAGGTCGAGACTGTCCAGCAAGGTCAGCAGGCCGGGATGCGGCGCGCCGGCGCGCAGCATGGCCACGTCGGCATCCTGGGTGTCGAATACGATCAGACCGCCCGATTGCAGATAGGAACTGACCCGGGCGGCGGCTGCCGGCGAGAGCGGGCGGGCATCGCGCGCCACCGGCCAGTAGATCATCGGGAAGAAGATCAGCGGGTCGGTCTCCGCATCAATGCCCATGGGCGGGGCCGGTTCGATCGCGCTGCGGCGGGTAACCTCCTGGCTCAGGCCGGTCAGGCCGGCCAGGCTTCGGGCATCGGTCGCGGCATTGCCGGTGACGATATAGGCAAAATGCAGTTCGAGCGCGGCTTCGAGCGCGAAAGTGTCATCGCTGACCGGCGGTGGCGGCGTCGGTGTCGGCTGGGCCTGGGCCGGCGGCGCGAGCGGCAGGGCGAGAGCGATCAGCCAGGCGGTTGCGGCCGCGCCAAACAGGCGCAGCGGCAGCCGGCCGGCCAGCGCCAGGGCAAGCACCACGTCGAGCGCCAGCATGATCAGGGCGAGCGAAAGCAGGGCGGCGATAAAGCGCAGTGGTCGCGGCCCGTCGAGGCCGGCAAATAACACGCCGGGAAGATCGCGCGGCAAGGCCGTTATGGCGGTGTCGGCCCGGATCACGTTCAGGGCTGCTGTGGCCGAGCCGAGCCGGTAGAGGCCGGGCGGCGAGATCGGGCTGGCACTGGCAGCCTCCCAGCCATCGGCCGTAACCGGACGCGCGCTATTGGGCGCCGTGGTCAATTGCCCGCCCGCATCGAGCGCCCGGTCAAGCACCCAGGCGCCATTGGCCGGGCCGGTCGCCGGTCCGCCCTGGGCGAGGCCGAGAATGCGTTGCAGCATGCGCGGATAGAGACCCGACAAGGGCAGGTCCGACCAGTCAGGCCCGGCGGTTACATGGAAGAGCACGATCCAGCCGCGACCGCGTCGCACCGCGGTGACCAGCGGCGTGCCGTCCTCGAGCCGGGCCCAGACCCGGTCCGGCGTCGCCGTGCCCGGCTGGGCGAGAACCTGGCGATCGACGGTGGCGGTGGCATCCGGCGGCAGGCCGGCAAAGGGCGAATCATCGCCGAAACGGGCAATGCGCTGGGGTTCTTCCCAGTTGAGCGAGCCGCCGAGCAACCGCCCGCCAACGCGTAGATCGACCGGCAGAAGGCTGTCGCTGCGCGCCGCGAGCCGCGGTCCGGCGAAGCGGATCAACAGGCCGCCGGCGGCGACGAATTCGCCGATACGGGCATCATCGGTGCGGGCATCATCGACCATCACCAGGGCGGCTGGCTCGCTCTCGAGCAGGGCATCGAGCGTACCGCGGGCCGGCTGCGAGAAGGGCGCGATGGCGCTTTCAACATAGTGCAGGTCCGACAGGAGCGGCTGGCCGTCCTCGCTCGGTGCGTCGATCAGGCCGACGCGTGGACGGCGCCACTGATCGCCCATCAGGCGCATCGAGCCGGCCGCGCCGGGTCCCTCGACGCGCAGGCTGGCAATCCGGTTGCGCAGATCGAGCGGCAGGCTGAGTTCCGAGCGCGCAATGCCGCTATCGGCTTCAAAGCTCAGATCGGTGCGGGCTATGGCGCGGCCATCATTGCCCAGAGCCGTGATCGCTGCGGTGCGCGGCAGGCCGGTCGCGACCCGGCGCAACTCGATTGCCAGGCCCGAGGCTGTCGGCTCAGGCGGCGCCATGGCGAGGGCGGCACGGCCGTTATCCGGCTCGATAATGCGCACATCGCCCAGACCCGAAAGCGCACGGGCGAGGGCGCGGGCGCCATCGCTGTCCATGCCGTCGCTCAGCCAGGTGATGGCCATCGCATCGCCCAGGGCGCCGTCGCTGCGCGCGGCAGCGACCCGGCTGGCGGCGCCCTCCCGGTCGACTGCCCAGGCCATGGGGCTGGTCGAGGCCAGCAGGCGGCGCGCGGCATCGGGCCGGTCCAGGCGCAGCGCCTGGGCCGCTTCGCCGCTATTGGCAGTGAACAGAATGGCGGCGAGCCGGCCATCACGCTCGGCTTCGTCGAGCAGGCGGACCGCCTCGCGGCTGGTCTCGTTCCAGCTGGCGGCTGCAGCCCAGCCATTATCGATCACGATCAGTTCCGGGCGCGTCTCGTCGACCACGGTCGGCGGCGTCCAGACCGGACGCGACAGGCCCAGTATCACCAGCGCGGCGATCATCAGGCGGAACAGGATCAGCCACCAGGGCGCATGTTGCGGTGTCTCGGCATCATCCGGCGCGCCGAACAGCAGGCGCAAGGGCGGGAAGATGGCGCGCTTGGGTGCCGGCGGCGTCGCGCGCAGCAACAGCCACAGAACAGGCAGGCTCAGCAGGCCGAGCAAGGCCAGGGGTGCACCGAAGGAGAGGGGGCCGAGCGCGAACATCTAGGCGTCTCTCGCCAGGGCGCGATACAAAGCCAGCACGGCACTTGTGGCCGTGCGGTCGGTGCGGTGGGTCACGAGCGACCAGCCAAACTGGCGTGCCAGCGCCGCCAGTGCCTCGCCCTGTTCAGCCCAGCGCTGGCGATAGGTGGCACGCGCTTCTTCGGCACGGCCAAACAACAGGCCTTCGCCGCCGGCGGGATTTTCAAACCGGGTGCGGCCGGAATAGGGGAAGTCTTCCTCGGCCGGGTCGACAATCCGCAACAGAACGCCTTCCGCTTCCATGGCCGAGAAGCGCGACAGGCGGGCGGCCCAGGTTTCGGGCGGATCGAGGAAATCGCTTGCCAGCACGACGCGCCCGAAACGGCCGAGATTGGGCGCTTCGACGGCGCTCATATCGCC
>JBNMNI010000242.1:0-3144 GCA_051275375.1 Maricaulis sp.
CCCTGGCGGCCCAGCGCCTGATCGAAAGGCTGACCCTGCCGGAGGATCGCACCGGCACCCCGCTCGACTTCGGTTCGGCCGGCGCGATCGATTCGATTTTCGACGAGAGCGCGATTGCCGAACTCATCTCCGGCCTGCAGATCGACAATGAACAGCGCAGCGCGACGCGTTATCTCGGCGAGCTGGCGGTCAATTTCGACCGCCGCGCCGTGGTGCGACTGCTCAACAGCTATGGCGTGCCCTTCGTTGAATCCCAGGCGCGGCCGACCCTGGTTCTGCCGGTCTATGATGCCGGCGGGCAATTCTATCTCTGGGACGAAAGCCCCTGGCTGACCGCCTGGACCAGCCGCTCCTATGCCCATGCGCTCGCACCGATGATTGTGCCGACCGATGACAGCGCCCGTTCCATCCTGTCAGCGCGCGATGCGCTGTCGCTGGACGAGCCGCGCTTGCGCGAAATTGCTGCGCTTTATGGCGTCAGCCGCATCGCGGTACTGCGCGCCCAGGATCGTGAAGGCGTGCGCCGGATCGGCGGGTTTCTGGTCAGCGTCGAAGCCGGCGCCGAGATGGCCGTCGAGACCTGGGGGCCGGAGACCGTCTATGGCACCTGGCGCGAGGGCGCGCTGAGCTTTGTGATCGGTCGCGAGAATGACTGGAAACGCGTTGCTATCGTGCGCAATACCTCGACCGAGGACATGCGCGTCACGGTGATCTATGGCGGCCTGGCTGAATGGCAAGCGCTGCAGGGCGCGCTGACGGGAACCTCGCTGGTCACCGATGCCCGCCTCGATGCGATCTCGCGCGATGGCGCGCTGATGACGGTGAGCTATCGCGGTGAGCTGGAACAGCTGATGTCCGAGCTGTCCGAGCGCGGCGCGGCGCTGGAAGAACATCCCGGCCTGGGCTGGGTTGTTCGCAGCGCTTTTTGAGCCAGGAACGGACCGTAATCGCATGACCGGGCAAATGGCGCTCAATCTGCCGGTAAGGGTGGATTTCAGCGCGGAAACTTTCGTCGAGGGCCGCGCCAATGCGGACGCCGTCGCTGCCCTGGCGCGATGGAGCGACTGGCCGCGCGCCGCGATGGCGCTGGTCGGGCCTGTTGGCGCCGGAAAATCGCATCTCGCCGCCATCTGGGCCCGGGATGTGACCGCAAGGATCACCAATGCCGCCGGGCTGGAGACCTGTCTGGCAAGCTTGCCCGCGGGCTGCTGCCTGGTGGTCGAGGATGTCGATGAAAACATGCCCGAGGCGGCGTTGTTTCATGCCATCAACCGGGCGGCCGAAGGCGATATCCCCGCTCTGCTCCTGACCGGGCGCACACCGCCCGTGCTGTGGCGCGCCAGCCTGCCCGATCTGGTCTCGCGCTTGCGCGCTCTGCCCCATGTCGAACTGCGCGAGCCCGATGACGAGCTGCTGACGCGTCTCCTGCTCAAGCAATTCCACGATCGCGGCGCACCCCTGCGGCCCGGTGTGATAGACTATCTTCTGCCGCGCATGGAGCGATCCGTGTCGGCGATACGAATTCTTGTCGATCGCATGGATAAGCTGGCCCTGATCCGGAAGACGCCGATCACGCGGTCCGTGGCACGGGCCGTGCTGGATGATCTGATTGAGGCTGGAGGCAGCGAATGACCATGCCCGACACGGATACCGCACCGGCGATCGCTGCGCTGATGACCTCGCGCGAACGCTTCCTGAACCGGGAATTATCCTGGCTGCGCTTCAACCGGCGCGTCATCGGCGAGGCGGAAAACGCCAATCACCCCGCACTGGAACGGCTGCGCTTCCTGTCGATCTCGGCGAGCAATCTCGATGAATTCTACATGGTGCGCGTCGCCGGTCTGCGGGCGCAGATCCGCAATGGCGTCACCGCAACCAGTCTCGACGGGCTGACCCCGTCCGAACAGGTCGAGCAGATCCATGTCCTGGCCAGCGAGCTGATGGGCAAGCAACAGGCGCTCTGGTGTTCCCTGCGCGACGAGATCGCGGCGCTCGGGATCTGCGTGCTCGGCGAGGCCGATCTGTCGCGGGCCGATATCGCCTGGCTGCGCGGCGAATTTCTCTCCCACACCTTGCCCGTGATTACGCCGCTGGCGATCGATCCGGCGCACCCCTTTCCCTTCATCCCCAATCTTGGCTTTGCGATCGCACTGCAATTGCGCGACAAGCGCACCGCCAAGATGATGAATGCGCTGATCCCGATGCCCTCGGGCGTCAAGCGCTTCGTCGAATTGCCGGCGCGCTCCCATGGCGAACGCGGCCGTCCGGACCGCCGCTTCGTGACGCTTGAAACCGTGTTGTCGATGTATGTCGACGAACTCTTCCCCGGCTATGAAATGCTCGGGCGCGGCGCCTTCCGGGTCATTCGCGACAGCGATATCGAGGTCGAGGAGGAATCCGAGGACCTGGTGCTGGAGTTCGAACGCCTGGTGAAACAACGCCGCCGCGGCGTCATCGTGCGTCTGACGCTGGATGCGGAAATGCCGCCGGAGCTGCGCGATTTCATCGTCGATCACATGCATGCCGAGGCGCAGGACGTGGTGCCGGTGCCGGGCCTGCTCGGCCTGGCCCAGGTCGACCAGCTGATCCCCGAGGATCGTTCCGACCTGGTCTTTCCGGCCTATGAGCCGCGCTATCCGGAACGTATCCGCGATCATGGCGGCGATTGTTTCGAGGCAATCCGGGAGAAGGACATCATCGTCCACCATCCCTATGAGAGCTTCGATGTCGTGGTGCAATTCCTGCGGCAGGCCGCGGCCGATCCCGATGTCGTGACCATCAAGCAGACGCTTTATCGTACCTCGAAGAACTCGCCCATCGTCGCGGCCCTGATCGAGGCCGCCGAGGCGGGCAAGAATGTCACCGCCCTGGTCGAGCTCAAGGCGCGCTTCGATGAAGAGGCCAATCTGAAATGGGCCCGGGATCTGGAACGCGCAGGCGTCCAGGTCGTTTATGGTTTCATGGAGTACAAGACCCACGCCAAGATCTCGCTCGTCGTCCGGCGCGAGGGCGCAGCGCTGCGCACCTATGCCCATTTCGGCACCGGCAATTACCATCCGATCACGGCGCGGGTTTACACCGATCTGTCGCTCTTCACCGCCGACCCGGCCTTTGGCCGCGATGCCGGGCGGATCTTCAATTTCG
>JBNMNI010000243.1:0-3092 GCA_051275375.1 Maricaulis sp.
GGATCATGATATTTGCCATCATCAATGCGCGCCTGGTCGACCCGGCCTCTGATTATGACGGCCCCGGCGGCGTCGTGGTCGAGGACGGGGTGATCATCGAGGCCGGTCCGGATATCGATATCGATGCCTGCGACGAGATCATCGACGCGCGCGGCCGCATCCTCGCACCGGCGCTGATCGATCTGCGTGCCGCCAAGGAACCCGGCCTGACCCCCGATGGCGAGACCCTCGCCTCGCTGGCCGCCGGCGCGGCGCGCGGCGGTGTCGGCACGGTGATGCTGGCGCCCAATACGCGCACGCCGCATGACAGCCCCGACAGTCTGGCCTCGCTGGTACGCAGTTTCGGCGATCACGCCGTGCGCTTTCTCGCTGCCGGTGCGGCCACCGTGGGCCTTGCGGGCGAGCAAATGGCCGAGATCGGCCTTTTGGCACGCTGCGGCGCGGTCATGGTCGGCAATGGCGACCGGCCGATCGGCGATAGCCGCATCTTGCGCCGCGTGCTCAGCTATTCCAGCCAGTTCGATTTCTGGCTCGCCTCGCGCCCGGCCGATGCGGAGCTTTCCGCCGGCACGGTGGCGCTGGAGAGCGATTGGTCAGCACGCATGGGCCTGCCGTCCGAGCCCGCCATCTCCGAACGCATCGCCATCGAGCGCGATGCCAGCCTGGCCGAGCTTTCCGGCGGCAAGTTGTTGATCGACCGGCTCTCGACCGAAGCCGGGCTCGATGCCCTGCGCCATGTCCGTGTCCGCGATATCGAGATCGCGGTGACGGTCGCGGTGGCTCATCTCACCCTCAACGAGACCGATGCCGGCGGGCTCGACTCGGCCTTCCGCATGGATCCGCCCTTGCGTTCGGAAATGGATCGCCGCGCTTTGGTCGAGGCCGTCACGCGCGGCGAGATCAATGCCGTCGTCTCCGATCACCGCCCCACCCCCTTCGACGACAAGGGCGAGCCCTTCGCGATGGCGATTGCCGGCACATTGAGCCTTGAGACAATGCTCGGCGCCATGCTCGGCCTGGTCCATGACGGCCAGCTGGAGCTGATCGATGCCCTGCGCGTCCTCACCTGCGGTCCCGCCGACCTGCTCGGCCTGCCCCAGGGGCGCATCGCGGCGGGTGCGCCGGCCGATCTCATCCTGGTCGATGGCGATATTCCCTGGGTGGTCGATGCCGATGCCCTGGCCTCGCCGCGCGCCAATTGCGCCTGGTCGGGACGGCGTTTCCAGGGCCGGGTCTTGCAAAGCTTCGTCGGCGGGATCAATATACACAACCATGACGGGTAAACTCTGATGGATGCGCTTTACTATCTGATCGCGGCGCTGGGCGGCTATCTGCTCGGCTCCATACCTTTCGGCCTGGTGATCACCAAAATGGCCGGGCTCGGCGATATCCGCGCCATCGGCTCGGGCAATATCGGCGCCACCAATGTGCTGCGCACCGGCCGCAAGGATCTGGCGCTCGCCACCCTGCTGCTCGATGCCGGCAAGGCGGGCATCGCGGCTGCGATCTTCGGCGCCCTGCTGGGCACGACAGCCGGCCTGGTCGCCGGCGCCGCCGCCTTCGCCGGGCATTGCTTTCCCGTCTGGCTCAAATTCAAGGGCGGCAAGGGCGTCGCCACTTTCGTCGGCACCGTGCTGGTCGTGTCCTGGCCGGTCGGGCTGTCGGTGATCGCCAGCTGGCTGATCACGGTCGCGATCTTCCGCATCTCCTCGCTCGGCGCCCTGGTCGGCGCGCTGGCGGCACCGGTCGCGGCGCTGGTCTTCGGCCGGCCCGATGTTGCGATCATGACCGGCGTGCTCGCCGTGATGATCTACTTTCTGCACCGGGCGAATATCGGGCGAATCCTCAAGGGTGAGGAGCCGCGGGTCGGTGCCGGCAAGACGGTGGCAGCCGAAGGTAAGTCAACGGCAGACGAAGCGTAAGCGAACGACATATGAGCGGCATATGAGCGGTATACGAGCGGCATATCCACGGTAAATAGAGGCAGGGCAGGAACGGAGGGGCCGTGAGGCCAGCAGAGCTTAGCTTTTCGCAGCGTTGCGACTGGTTGCGCCTGGCACGAACGCCGCGCATCGGCCCGGTCGGCTTTGCCAGATTGCTCGCCCGTTTTGGCAGCGCCGAAGCCGCCATCGATGCCCTGCCCGGCCTTGCCAGGACAAGGCGATTGCCGCGCCCCGCCATACCCTCCCGTGCCGCCGCCGAGGCCGAACTCGACGCGATTGACCGCGCCGGCGTGCGCATTCTGGCCCGCTGCGAACACGACTATCCCCACGCTCTCGCCTGCATCCCAGCGCCGCCGCCGCTTATCCTCGTCAAGGGCCGGCTCGACCTGACCACAAAACCCTGCTGTGCCATGGTCGGAGCGCGCAATGCCTCGGCCGCCGGCCTGCGCTTTTCCCGCGAACTCGCCCATGGTCTGGGCAGCGCCGGCGTCGTCATCGTCTCCGGTCTGGCACGCGGCATAGACGGCGCCGCCCATGCCGGATCGCTCGAGACCGGCACGATCGCTGTCCTCGCAGGCGGGCTGGATTACATATATCCACCAGAGCATTACGAGCTGCACCATGCCATCGCCGAGCAAGGCCTGCTGGTGTCGGAAGTGCCATTGGGCACCTTGCCGACGGCGCGCGATTTCCCGCGCCGCAACCGGCTGATCTCCGGCCTGTCGCTCGGGGTGTTAGTCGTTGAAGCGGCGGTGAAATCCGGCTCGCTCATCACCGCCCGCTTCGCCGCCGAACAGGGCCGCGACGTGATGGCCGTGCCCGGCTCGCCACTCGATCCGCGCGCCCGCGGCGGCAATAAATTGCTGCGCGACGGGGCGCATCTCATTGAAAGCGTTGATGACGTTCTGGCGATCCTGGAAAACACCCCGGCCATCCAGCCGGATTCTGTCCGGCCTGGCCCCGAAAATTCAGGCCTGGAGGATGAGGCCGATGCCTTCGATTTCGACGCCATCCAGACCGAATGTCCCGAAAGCGAGTATCCCGGGAACTCCCATCCCGCCGAAACCCTGCCCCCGCCGGACCCGGCAGACCGGATCCGGGCCCTGCTATCCCCCACCCCGATCTCTGCGGACGAACTCGCCCGACAGG
>JBNMNI010000244.1:0-3076 GCA_051275375.1 Maricaulis sp.
CTAGCGCGGCTGCGACCCGCCTGGCTGGGCCGGCCCGCAATAGGGCCAGTTATCGGCATTCGGATCGCCATGCGGGCAGACTGAATCCGTGCCTTCATACAGGCCGATACAGCCGGACAGGCTCAATGAGCCGAGCAGCACGGCCAAAACTACCAGTGAACGCTTGATGGACATGAGAAATCCCCTTTGACCGCATGTTGGCGCGCCAAGGCTTCCGGAGCAAGTCTGCAAGCGGTTCTTCATCGGGAATTAACTCCGATTCCCGCAGATGAAGGCTTCGATATCTGGCAAGGACACCTCATGGCCCGCAGGCCTGCAACTCCGCTTGAGGCGACGCGCTCCAGCCGGCCCGGGCCTGGCGCAGGGCGCGGGCCGTCAAAACGGCGCCCGGCACGCGGCGGCGGTGGTCTGTGGCGGGTTGCGATCAGCCTGGTGCTGCTGGTCGGGCTGGGCATGGCGGGCTGGCTGGTGTCGATCGCACGCGATCTGCCCGACACGTCCGGCCTGATCGAGGTGGAGCGGGCGCCAAGCCTGGCATTTTACGATCATGAGGGCCGGCTGATTGCCCGCCGCGGCTCGGCGCATGGCCGCCTGGCGGTGATCGAGGAATTGCCCGATTATGTCGGCGATGCGGTGATGGCGGTCGAGGACCGGCGTTTCTACAGCCATTTCGGGATCGACCTGATCGGTACCGCGCGGGCCTTGCTGGCCAATATTCGCGCCGGCCATGTGGTGCAGGGCGGATCGACCCTGACCCAGCAGCTGGCCAAGAATCTGTTCCTGACTTCCGAGCGCACCCTGCGCCGCAAGGTGCAGGAAGTGATGCTCGCCTTCTGGCTCGAAAGCCAGTTCACCAAGGACGAAATTCTCGAGCTCTATCTCAACCGGGTCTATTTCGGCGGCGGTGCCTGGGGCATTGAGGCGGCATCGACCCGCTATTTCGGCAAGACGGCGAGCGAGCTCAATCTCGGCGAGGCGGCGCTGCTGGCCGGCCTGCTCAAGGCGCCCTCGCGCTATAGCCCGGTCAATGACGCCCAGCGCGCGGCGGCACGGGCGACCGTGGTGCTCGACCTGATGGCCCAGACCGGCCGCATCACCGAGCAGGAACGCATCGAGGCGGCGCAAACCCCGATCCGGGTCTCGCGCGGCGCCTCCAGCCCGGGGGCACAATATTTCATCGATTGGGTCGCCCAGGAGGTTCGCACGCTGGTCGGCGGCGATCATGGCGATCTGATCGTTCGAACCACGCTCGATGTCGACGCGCAGCGTGCCGCCGAGCTGGCTGTCGCCGGTGTGATGGACGATCCCGAACTGGCATCGGGTGCCGGCGAGGTCGCCCTGGTGGCGCTGGCCCATGACGGCTCGGTGCGGGCCATGGTCGGCGGGCGCAGTTATGCGACCTCCCAGTTCAATCGCGCCGTTCTGGCCCAGCGCCAGCCCGGCTCGGCCTTCAAGGCCTTTGTCTATGCGTCCGCCTTCGAGGCGGGACTGACGCCGGACGATATCCGTGACGATGCCCCGATCCGGCTCGGCGACTGGTCGCCGCAGAATTACAATGACGAATATCGCGGGCCGATGACCCTGCGTGAGGCCTTCTCGCACTCATCCAATTCGGTGGCGGTGCGGATTGCCGAAGAGACGGGCCGCGGTCATGTCGCCCGGCTGGCGGAACGTTTCGGGATTGAGAGCCCGCTGCGCATTGACCGTTCGCTGGCGCTCGGCGTGCATGTCGTGACGCCGCTGGAAATGGCCTCGGCCTATGCGCCCTTCGCCAATGGCGGTTACCGGGCACCCGCCCATGGCATCGCCTCGATCGAGACGCGCGAGGGTGAGGTTCTGTATGCCGCGCCGCCGGCCTCCGGCGCTGTGGTGATGGATCCGCACACCCTGGCCCAGATGAATGATCTTCTGCTCACCGTCGTGCGCGAGGGTACAGGCCGCCGGGCAGCGGTGCCGGGGCTGACGGTTGGCGGCAAGACCGGCACGACCAATGATTTCCGCGATGCCTGGTTTGCCGGTTTTGCCGGCGATCTGGTCGCCGTGGTCTGGACCGGCAATGATGATAATTCCCAGACCCGCCGCGCCACGGGCGGCGGCCCGCCAGCCCGGATTTTCAGCGCCTTCATGTCGGCCGCGCCGCGCAGCGGGCTCGATGCGCAACCCTCCAGCGTGCCGCTGCAGCTGGTTGAACCATCGGCCGGCGAGGCGGTTGCCGAACCCGAGGCCGAGGCGCCGCAGGAGGATCCGATCGCGGCCTTTCTCGCAAGCCTTGGCCGGGATTGAGACGGCGAAAATCCCCGGGCGATTCGGCATTATTGCCCGCGACACGCCATAATTGCGCTGTTAGATAGACCCCGGCACCTGCGAGGACAGAAGGGGATCGTATGAAACACGCAATCATGGGCGCGGTGATCGCGAGCTGGACAATCAGTCTGGCCCTGGGCGGCAGCGCGCAGGCCCAGCACATGTCGAACCTGGACCGCGCCGCCGCCGATCAGGCGCTGGCGGCGATCGGTCTGGACGGTGGCGCCAATCCGGTCATCACATTCGATCGCGCCACGTTCCGGTCCGGAAATTATACTTTCACCAATCTGGTCATCCAGTATCAGGCCTCGGTGGAAACCGGGCCGGCAAGCGGCGATCTGCCGGAGGGCAAGAGCGTTGCGCCGGCGTCCGGGACGCAGGAAACGCGCCTTGAAGAGATCCACATTGCGCGCATGATCCTGGATTCCCCGCGGCTCGATGCTGCGGGAAACCTGCTTCTGCATGCCTTCGTGCTTGAAGATATTGCGACGTCGGATGACCCGCGCGGCATTCGCGTCGAGCGTATCGCACTGGAGGCGCCCAATCCGGCCATGTCGGCCGATCTGGGACGTGCGCTGCGCGGCGATCGCAGCGAGGAGATCGGTTCGAACTGGAATCTCTACCAGTTCGGCTTGCTGGCGCTGGAGAATATGTCGGGCATGGGCAGAGAGCCCGATGCGGTCTTCGCCCTGAGCCTCGACCGGCTTGCCTTCATTGATTACACGGCGGCCAGTCTGGGCCGGTTTGAATTCCTTGGCTTCGCCGTCGAGGG
>JBNMNI010000245.1:0-3052 GCA_051275375.1 Maricaulis sp.
CCCCGCTGTGGGCCGTGCCGGCCCTTTCTTCACCGACCGGGCCAGGCTGGAAAGGGTGGTCGGCAATCTGCTCGACAATGCGGTGAAGTTTGCGCCGCACTCGCCGATCACACTGCGCGTTTCGCCAGCCAGCCTGGTGGCCGGCGGGGTGCGGATTGCGGTTGAGGATGAGGGGGCGGGTGTGCCCGAGGATATGCGTGACGCGATCTTCGACCGATTCCGCCAAGGCGATGGTTCGGCGCGAAGGCAGTATGGCGGATCGGGGCTGGGGCTGGCGATCTCGCGCGAATACATCACGCGGATGGGCGGCCATCTGGCCTATGCGCCGCGCGAGGGCGGCGGCTCGGTATTCTGGTTTGAATTGCCGCGGCAGCTGCCGGAATAACGCGTCTTTCCCCTTCAGCCAACCGGGCCGCAAGGCCCTGAGGCTTCGACCATTGAAGCTCAGGACCTTGCAGTACGGGTTTTCGATCAGGCGATCACCGGATCAGCGCGACCGGATGGGGTCAGATCTTGACCAGCATCTTGCCCTTGTTGAGACCGGCGAACAGGCCGGCAAAGGCTTCCGGCGCCTTTTCGATACCGTCCAGTATGGTCTCGGCCGGGGTGATCTTTCCGGCCATCATCCAGGCGCTGAGATCCTTGATGAAGGCGGGCTGGATATCGAGATGGTTGGAGACGATGAAGCCCTGGATCTTGAGCGATTTGCCGACGATGAAAGTCAGATTGTCGGTAATGCTCGCCGGCTCGGCGTCATTATAGCGCTGGATCATGCCGCAGGCGGCCATGCGGCCAAACTGTTTCAGCGTGTTGAGGGCGGCGGTGAAATGCGTGCCGCCGACATTCTCGAAATAACCGTCAATCCCGCCCGGCGCTGCAGCGCGGACTGCGGCGGTGAGGTCGTCGGTCGCCTTGTAGTCGATGGCGTGATCGGCACCGATGGTCTTGAGGTAATCGCACTTGTCCTTGCCGCCGGCAGTGGCGACGACATCGGCGCCCATCGCCTTGGCGAACTGGATCCCTGCCGAACCGACGGCGCCGGCACCGGCCGACATCCACATGGTCTCGCCGGCCTGAAGGTCGATAATGCGGCGGATGCCGACATAGGCGGTCAGGCCGGTCAGGCCGGCAATGCCGAGAAAGGCTTGCGGCGGCAACAGGCTGGTATCGAGCTTCTGCACCGCCTTGCCCGAGGTGGTATAGGCCTCGCGCCAGCCCAGCATCGACATCACGTGATCGCCGGGCTTGAGCCCCTCGAACCGGCTCTCGACGACTTCGCCGACGGCGCCGCCTTCCATCACCGCACCAAGCTTGAACGGGTCGATATAGGTCTTGATGCCGCTCATGCGTCCGCGCATATAGGGGTCGACGGAGATGAAGAGGTTGCGGATCGTGACCTGGCCTTCGGCAGGGGCCGGAACGTCGGCTTCGACGACCGAGTAATTCTCGGTTTTCGGGGCGCCCTTGAGATAGGCATTGAGGTGGATTTCACGAGACTTCATGATGTCTCTCCTTGCAGTGGGTTGGGGAGGGGGGTGTCCCGGTTGATCCGGGAGCGATGATTTCGCAGGAATTCACCAGCGCCAGCCATTGGCGAAAATGCCGCCGGCAAGGTGGAGGGGCCGGGCGCCAGGCCATCAGGCTTGAAATATTGTGTCAACCGCGATCCCCTCTATTGTCGCTTCATGGTAGAGCGCGAACGCCGGACCGCAAGTAGGGGAGGCTGAGGCCCATGCAGACCACATCCAATAACCCCGATCAAATTCACGTCCGCCGTGGCGAGCGTGGCGATATCGCGGCCCTGACCCGTGTCTTCTACCGCGCTGTGCGCGAGGGGGCGGGACCGGAATACTCCACGGAACAGCGCGCCGCCTGGGCGCCGGCACCGCCGGAAGTCGAGGCCTGGGACAAGCGGCTGACGCCGCAGACCGTTTTCGTCGCCGAGCTGGACGGGCAGATTATCGGTTTCATGAGCGTGAAGACCGACGGCTATATCGATCTGGCCTTTGTCGACCCCGACCATATCGGCCATGGCGTGGCGCAATTGCTGTATGACCGGCTGGAAGCCCATGCCCGTGAGCACGGGATGGAGCGCCTCTATAGCGATGCCAGCGCCCGGGCCCGCATTCTGTTTGAACGCCAGGGCTGGATCATTGAGGCGGAACAACGCCCGGTGCTGCGCGGCGTGGAATTGCCTAATTATCGCATGAGCAAACAGCTCTCGGGCCAGGATTGAAGCCGGGCGTGCGCCATGTCCGGAAACAAGCCTTGATGCGCCTGTCTCTTGATTGCACGGCCCGCGCTTGTATTGAGCCGCATACCGCCAGGGCCGGATACCAGCAAGGAATGCTTTGAACATGTCTGAATCCAAAATCCTCAGGGCCGGCGTCGTCGGTGCCGGCGTGTTCGGCGGTTTCCATGCCGGCAAATACGCCGCCGATGAGCGCGCGCAACTGGTCGGTATTTACGACCCCAATGCCGATCGTGCCCGTGAGCTGGCGGCCCGGCATGGCGCGAAGAGTTTCGACACTTTGGCAGCCCTGATCGCCGCCTGCGATGCGCTGACGGTCGCCAGTCCCGCCGTGCACCATTTCGAGGCCGCCGCCGCGAGCCTGGCTTCGGGCCGTCATGTGATGGTGGAAAAGCCGATCTCCTCCTCGGTCGAGGAGGCGCGCGAACTGATCACGCTCGCCGCCGCCCATGGCTGCGTGCTGCAGGTCGGGCATCAGGAGCGTTTCGTGTTCAATGCGATGGGCCTGTTCCAGGTGCCCGCCGCGCCGAAGCGGATCATTGCCCGCCGCATGGGCCCGCCCTCCGACCGCAATCTCGACGTCTCGGTGACGCTTGATCTGATGATCCATGATCTCGACCTAGCGATCGCCCTGGCGGGCGCCGCAGTGACCCGGGTTGAAGGCAAGGTCGATCAGGGCCGTTTCGGTCATCCCGATATTGCCCATGCCGTGCTGACCTTTGAAAATGGCTGCGTCGCCGAGCTGAGCTCGAGCCGGGTGCATCATGAGCGTGATCGCAAGATGCGGGTCGAATATGCCGA
>JBNMNI010000246.1:0-3031 GCA_051275375.1 Maricaulis sp.
TTCTGCCGCGCGATCTCGCCACGGCCGGCTATTTGCGCCGCAAGACACACGACTTCCGCGAAGCCCGTGCCTCCCGATCCTAGAGCATTTTCATCGAAATAAAAGTCAATGAAAATGCTCTATCTCTTTGTCTTAACACATGTTCGAACCGCAAAACCGGTTCCCACATTTGCTGAAAATGCTCTAGAGCAAGGCCAATACCGCCCGCACCGCCATCACGATCAGCAGGATTGTCGAGCTGATGAAGACGAGAAAACGCACCGGAATGAAATTCCACAAGGCCTGGATCAGGCTGTGCAGGACACGCAAGGCGACATAGCCCCAGGCGAGCCCGATCATCAGGGGATCGGCCAGCCCGACCAGATGGCAATAAAGCACCAGCGCGTAGAAGATCGTCGGTTGCTCGTGCAGGTGATTGTAATTATCGGCGATGCGCCGGACTTCCACCGGAAGCACGTCCATCTCGCTCTTGGCCTTCATCCTGGCCGGATTGATCCCGGCCTTCTGCATGGCCGGAATGCGGGTGGCATACATCCACAGCCACATCACAAGCGTCCACACGATCATCGCCAGCACGGGCGTCAGAATGGTTTCATACATGGTGCTCTCCCCAGAGTGTTGCGCCAGACATTAAACCGGTTTGCTTCCGGGACGCGATGGAAATGTCGCAGCGCATGGCCTCCATTCGCCAATGGAGGGTCGATGCGCTCAGGTCTGGGCGGTCTTCAGGCGGACATCGCCCGGCGGGGCTTCATAGCCGCGAAACGCCTCGAGCAGATCATCGATCCGCTCGGCGACCATCAGGGAGGCGCGGTGGTCAGGGGCGAGAAAATTCTGGTCGGCCATCTTGTCGAGAAAAGCGACCAGATCGTCGTAATAGCCGTCGACATTGAGCAGGCCGACCGGTTTGCGGTGCTGGCCCAATTGACCCCAGGTCCAGATCTCGAACATTTCCTCCATCGTGCCGATGCCGCCGGGCAGTGCGATAAAGGCGTCGGACAGGTGCGCCATCTTCGCCTTGCGCGCGTGCATGGACTGCACGACATAAAGCTCGGTCAGATCGAGATGGGCGATTTCCTTGAGCGCGAGAAATTCGGGGATAACGCCGATCACCCGGCCGCCCGCATCCAGTGCGGCGTCGGCGACCTCGCCCATCAGCCCGACCTGGCCGCCACCATAGACGATATCGAGCCCGATTTTGGCGAGATGCTGGCCGACCTGGCGTGCCGCGGTGACGAAAGCAGGGTCACGGCCAGGGTTGGAGCCGCAATAAACGCAGATCGACTTCATCGGGCATATTTCCCCTTGGCGGACCGCACGACCCGGCTAAGCTGTCCGAGAGGTTCGGAGTTTCCGGTTGTCGATCCAACACGCATTGCTGGCCATCGCAAGTTTCCTGAGCATTGGCAGCGCCGCAATCGCCGCCGAGCCGGTGATTGTACCGGCCCTTGTCTGCCGGGGCTATTTCCTCGTGCCGATAACCCTGGCGGCGCGCGAGGGCTATGCCCGGGACCGGACGCTCTGGTTCCTGCACGATACCGGCGCCTCATCCTCCTATGTCGATCCGGACAGTATCGAGCGTATCACCGGCCTGCGGCTGGGCGAGCGGGACCGCGCCAATATCACCGATGCCCGCACCGGCCCGATCACGATCGGCAATCTGCGGGCGCGGGTCAGTCAGCTGGACCATCTTTCGCGCGCGCTGGGCCATCCGATCGACGGGATATTGTCCTTCGGCGCCTTCAGCGATTACCTGCTGACGCTCGATTACGAGCATGGCGAGATGCGCCTCGAGGCGGGCGAGCTGCCGCCACCGGACGGGGTCACCGTGTTCGATGCCGACGGGCCGGACTACCGGCCCTGGATGGTGGTGGAATTTCCCGACCGACGCCGGCGCATGCTGATCGATAGCGGCGCCGCCCTGACCAGTCTGGCCGTGCGCCGGATCGATCTTTACGACACCGTCGAGCCGCCGCGCCCGACCGGCGCCTCGATGCGGCTGCGCGAGGTGGAGGCGCGCTCCGGTGCCCGCTCGCGACTCAATGCCCGCATCGGGCCCAACATATTGATCGCACCGACCCTGCAATCCACGCCCGGCACGGAATTGATCGGCGGCGAGGTGATGCGGCATTTCACCTGGACTTTCGACCAGTCGCGCGAGCGCGTGCGCATGGTGCGCCATCATCCCGAGGTGCCGATCACCTTCGAGCCGGATTTCGATCATGGCATGGTGTTCGAGCCGCACCCGCTGGGCTATCGCGTCGGCGCCGTCGTCGCGGACACACCGGCCAGCCGCGCCGGCGTACGCATTGGCGATATTGTCACGGCCTTCAATGGCCGCCCGCTCGATGCGCGCGGCTGCGACGGACCGCCGGCGGACAATGCACTGGTGGTGAGCCTGGTCCGCGACGGCCAGGCCATCTCCCTTACGCTGGAGCTGTTTGCCCTGGTCGAATAGCCGCCTTGGCGACACTGGCCGCCAGCACCGTCACCGCCTCGAACAGGCGCGCGTCGGGAATGTCGAGCAGGGCTTCGCCGGCGGTGATTTCCAGCGAACAGACCGGGCCGTCTTCCAGGGCCCAGAAGCGATTGCCGAGCCAGACGCCGGTGCGCCGCGCCGCCTCATCGCGGGCGAGTTCAGCGGTCGCGGCATCGCAGGGCACACGCAGGTGCAACATGTTCACATGCGGCGGATCGGGTGTGACTTGCACGCCTTCAATGCCGGACAGGGCTGCGGCCAGGGTGCGGGCGCGCGCGACGAAGGCCGGCATCAGCTCGAGCCGCCGGTCAATCAGGCGCAGCGCGTCGGGCACCATCGGCACGGGCGATACGAGACGGCCGCCAAAACGCGCCTGCCACAGCCGGGCCTCGGCGATGAAATCCTCATCCCCCGCCAGCACCGCGCCGCCGAGTGCGCCGATATCCTTGTAGAGCGAGACATAGACCGAGGCGAAACCGGCACAGATCGCCGCATAGGAGCGATCGCCATAGAAGGGCCGGGTCGACCACAGGCGGGCCCCGTCCAGATGCA
>JBNMNI010000247.1:0-3022 GCA_051275375.1 Maricaulis sp.
CAGCACTTTGTGGCCGCGGCTCTGGCGCTGTTCGCCTTCACCACCATTCTGGGCTGGTCCTATTATGGCGAGCGTTGCGCGGAATACCTGTTCGGCGAAAAAGTCGTTATGCCCTTCCGCTGGGTCTGGGTGGCGATGATCATGTTCGCAACCATGCTGCTGTATGCTGGCAGCAATATCACCGAGCTGATGAACACCTTCTGGCTGACCACTGACACTCTGACCGGTCTTATGGCGGCACCGAATCTGGTGGCGTTGCTGGTCCTGTCACCGCTGGTCTTCAAGATGACGAAGGAATATTTCGCCAAGCTTGAAGCAGCCAAGGCAGCGGCCGCCGCTGCCGAGTAAGCAAGAGGCTGAGACGATGAGAAGGCCCCGTTTCGGCGGGGCCTTTTTCATGTGTGCCGGAAATGTCTGTTTGGAATGCCCTGAGGCCTCAGACGGAATTTCGCTGGCGGAACAGGTTGGAAAACACCAGGCCGATCGCGATCCCGATCAGATCGGCGACGACGTCGGCGGCCGAGGCGGTGCGCCCGACAGCGCTCGATGCCTGGGCGAGTTCAATGCCGATGCCATAGGTCAGCAACAGGCCGGCCATCAGCCAGGCGCGCTGCGGCCAGCCCAGCCGTGTCAGGACCGTCAACACGAAGAAGGCCATCATATGCTCAAGCTTGTCTGTGCCAAACAGCTCGGGCGGCGTCGCGATGCCAGGCTGCAAGGCCAGATCCGTGATCAGCAGCGCTGTGGTCACAAACAGCACACGCCCGGCCCAGCGCAGTCCCGCATCTGGACGCGCGGCCCCACTGTTTCTAGGTTTGTGCAAATTGTTTCGGGACTGATGATCCATGACCGCATTACTCAATGATATCGACCGCCTGCTGCAGCCACGCTCCGACTGGACACGCGCGCAGGCGGCGGAAATCTACCGCGCTCCGTTCAGCGACCTCATCTTCACCGCCCAGGCTGTGCACAGACGGTGCCATGCCGCCAACAAGGTGCAGACCAGCCAGCTTTTGTCGATCAAGACTGGCGGCTGTGCCGAGGATTGCGGCTATTGCAGCCAGTCGGCGCATTTCGATACCGGACTGACCGCCTCCAAGCTGATGCCGCTCGATGAAGTCCTGGTCGCGGCCGAGCGCGCCAAGGCCGGCGGCGCGACGCGTTTCTGCATGGGTGCCGCCTGGCGCTCGCTCAAGCCGCGCGATGAAGAGAAGGTCTGCGCCATGATTTCCGGCGTCAAGGCGCTGGGGATGGAAACCTGCGTCACGCTCGGCATGCTCGGCGATGGCCAGGCTGAGAAGCTCCGGGATGCCGGGCTGGACTACTACAATCACAATCTCGATACGGCGCCGGAGGATTATGGCCGCGTGATCTCGACGCGGACCTATCAGGACCGGCTCGACACGCTGGCCCAGGTGCGCGGCGCGGGGATCCATGTCTGCACCGGCGGCATTGTCGGCATGGGCGAGAGCGAGGATGCGCGCATCGGCCTGATCACCGAGCTGGCGATCATGTCGCCGCAGCCGGAAAGCGTGCCGATCAATCATCTCGTGGCCGTGCCGGGCACGCCGCTGGGTGACAGTAAACCGCTCGACGGGATCGATTTCGTGCGCACGATTGCGACAGCGCGGATCATGATGCCGAAATCCTTCGTGCGCCTGTCGGCCGGCCGCGAGGGCATGAGCCGGGAATTGCACGCCTTGTGCTTCCTGGCCGGCGCCAATTCTATTTTCGTCGGCGAGGAATTGCTCACCACACCCAATCCGGACGAGCATGACGATATGGCGATGTTCCAGGCCCTCGGCCTGGAGGTAATGGCGCTGCCGGCGGAGTAATCAGCTTTCGCCGATACGCGGCAGGCCGCCCTTGCCTGTCTGCGAGGGCCCGAAGGCGCGGTCGAGCAGGGCGGTGGAGTCCATTGCCAGTTCGATCGCATCGGACATGTGCTGCAATATGGCCATGTTATTGGACATGACTTGCAGGGCTTCGGGCCGCAAATCGCTGGATATCTTGGTGCAACGGGTAAGAATATCGGCCCGCAGCTCGATCAATATATCTTCGAGCTTGCGTCCGCCAGGATTGTCCTCGGATACCAAAAAATGGGTCATGCCCTTGCTCCATACGCCGGTTTCACCGGTAATATGGCTGCAAGAGCGTTAAATTTCGCCTCATGGGCGATTTCACAGCCAATCATGGGAGCCGGACGATGAGCAATGAGAAACTGGGTGCAAAGGCCGTGCTGGCGAAACTGGCCGGCTGGTCTGCCGTCGAGGGCCGGGACGCCATCCGTAAATCCTACCAGTTCGCCGATTTCAATGAAGCCTGGGGCTTCATGAGCCGGGTGGCGGTGAAGGCCGAGGCGATGAATCACCATCCCGAATGGTTCAATGTCTGGAACCGGGTCGATGTCACTCTGTCTACGCATGATGCGGGCGGCGTCACCGCGCTCGATCTGGAGCTGGCCGGCTTCATGGACGCGATCGCGGATTGAGACGGGCGGATTGCGGCCCGGCCCCGCCGAGCCTCAATCGGCGTTGATGATGACCATGCCGATCAGGACGCGTGCGCCCTCGACGCCAAGCGTCATGTCGGTTGCATCCTGCAAGAGCTGCGAGATCCGGTCGGCATCGGGCACGTCGCCGAAGCGGTAATTGACGCCGGTATAGATGCTCAGGGCCGTGACATAGGCATTGCGCAGGCGCGGCATGGATTGTTCGACGCGGCGGCGAAGGCGGCCGTCTTCCACTTCCAGCCCGGCCTCGATCTGCAGATTGCCGCGGGCGCGATGGTCGGCCTGTACGGTCGCCATCAGCGGCGGCAGGGGCAGATAGCTGTCCGAGGAGGTCAGGCTGCGATGCCGGCTGTCCTGGGCCGGCGGGGCGCCGTGTCCACCGCCACCACCACCGCCACCCGCGAAAGCAGCCTCCCCGACGGCCAGCGTCAGGCACAGGGCGAAGGCGATCGTCAGGGCGGTCGGGGCCTGGATGGCGCGGCGAGTTTTCATGCCGCCACCCTAGCTGAT
>JBNMNI010000248.1:0-3008 GCA_051275375.1 Maricaulis sp.
CCCCAACGCTTGCACAGCCAGTTCGAAGCGGCTATACGGCGCGGCTCGAACAGGTGGTTTTTGCCATCTTCAACCGTATTCAGCATCGTGGAGAGCCTGATGGCCGTCCCTAAAAGAAAAACTTCGCCGTCCAAGCGCGGCATGCGCCGCAGCCACGACTCCCTGACCAACCCTGTCTATGTCGAAGACAAGGATTCCGGCGAGCTGCGCCGTCCGCACCATGTCGATCTGAAGTCCGGCATGTATCGCGGTCGTCAGATCCTCGACGTCAAGGACGATTGATTCGTCAAAGCCCGCGGCACCCCGGTGCCGCGCGCATGAATTTGAACAGGCGCGTTCCGCAAACCGGGACGCGCCTGTTGCGTTTCAGCACTGATCCGCCCCGACCTGCCATGTTGGGCTTTGCCTGAAGCCTGGCTTTGTCTATGAAGCGCCTCACCGCCATCCGTCCGGAGCCAGACCCCCATGACCGCCATTACCGACATTATCGCCCGTGAAATCCTCGACAGCCGCGGCAATCCGACCGTCGAAGTCGATGTTTTGCTGGAGGATGGCAGTTTTGGCCGCGCGGCGGTGCCGTCCGGTGCCTCGACCGGCAAGCATGAAGCGGTCGAAATGCGCGATGGCGGCACGCGCTATGGCGGCAAGGGCGTGCTCAAGGCGATCGCGGCGATCGAGGGCGAGATTTTCGAAACCATTGGCGGGTTTGATGCCGAGAATCAGCGCCGTATCGACATGGCCCTGATCGAACTGGACGGCACGCCCAACAAGTCCCGCCTCGGCGCCAATGCGACGCTCGGCGTCTCGCTTGCTGTCGCCCGCGCTGCGGCCGAGAGCTTCGGCCAGCCGCTCTATCGTTATGTCGGCGGGCTCAATGCCCGCGTGCTGCCGACGCCGATGATGAATATCATCAATGGCGGCGCCCATGCCGATAATCCGATCGATTTTCAGGAATTCATGATCATGCCGGTCGGCATGGACACATTTTCCGAAGCCCTGCGCTGCGGCGCCGAGGTCTTCCACGCGCTCAAATCGCGCCTCAAGGCGGACGGGCTCAACACCAATGTCGGCGATGAGGGCGGTTTTGCCCCCCATCTCGCCACCGCCGAACAGGCGCTCGACGTCATCATGAAGGCGATCGAATCGGCCGGCTACAAGCCGGGCGAGGATGTCGCCCTGGCGCTCGATCTCGCCTCGACCGAATTTTACAAGGATGGCCGCTATGTCCTGGCCGGCGCCGGCAAGAGCCATGATTCGGACAGCTTCGGCGCCTATCTCGAAACCCTGGTCAATAATTACCCGATCATCTCGATCGAGGACGGCATGGCCGAGGATGACTGGGAGGGCTGGAAAGCCCTGACCGCGCGCCTTGATGGCCGCTGCCAGCTGGTCGGCGATGATCTCTTCGTCACCAATCCGGAACGCCTCGCGCACGGTATCGAGGTCGGCGCCGCCAATTCCATCCTGGTCAAGGTCAACCAGATCGGCACGCTGTCGGAAACCCTCGATGCCGTCGATATGGCGCTGCGTTCGGGCTATTCCGCCGTGATGTCCCACCGTTCCGGCGAGACCGAGGATTCGATCATTGCCGATCTCGCCGTCGCGACCAATTGCGGGCAGATCAAGACCGGTTCCCTGGCCCGCGCCGACCGCACCGCCAAATACAACCAGCTCCTGCGCATCGAATCCGAGCTTGGCGATATGGGCGTCTATGCCGGCGCCAGCGCCATCAGCTGAACCGCAAGCCGCGCAGGGGGCGTGTATGGATATTCATCGCCACAACGCGTCTGCCTGGAATACTGAATCCGATCGCGGCGACAGCCCCTGGTGCCAACCGGTTGGTGGAGACGTGATCGCTGCGGCGCGGCGCGGCGACTGGTCTGTCATTCTCACCCCCAACAAGTCTGTCCCGCAAGATTGGTTCGGGCCGCTGGAGGGCGCGCGTGTGCTCTGCCTGGCCGGATCGGGTGGACAGCAGGCTCCGGTGCTCGCAGCTGCGGGGGCCGACGTGACCGTGCTGGATATTTCGGCGTCGCAACTGGCCAAGGATGTTTTGGTCGCCAAGCGTGAGGGGCTCGATCTGAGCGTGGTCGAAGCCGACATGATGCGCCTGTCAGAGCATGTCAGCGGCGTCTTCGATCTGATCTTCCACCCGACCTCCAATCTCTTCATCGCCGATCTAGCGCCGGTCTGGCGGCAGTGCGCACAAATCCTCAAGCCGGGCGGACGGCTACTCTCGGGCTTCGTCAATCCGGATTTCTGGCTGTTTGATCATGATGCAATCGAGGCCGGGGCACCGCTTCAGGTCCGGTATAAATTGCCCTTCGACGCGGCGCGGGACCTGCCCGAAGCGCTGGTCCAGGCGCGAATCCAACAGCGAGAGGCGCTGGAATACAGCCATAGCCTCGAATCCCAGATCGGTGGGCAGATCGAGGCCGGTCTGCTGATTGCCGGCTTCTACCAGGATGACTGGTCTGATGAGGCCACGCCGCTCAACGCCTATATGCCGACAAGCTTCGCCACGCTGGCGCTGAAGGTGGAATGAACCGGCCAGGATGGCGGTTTGCGCCGCAATTGCGACCCGGACCTTACCGCGAACTGAATCCCGGATTCACGCTTCTTAAAGCCTGATCGTGTTCAATCAGCCTCATCGAACAGGCCGCAAAGGCCGAAGATCAGGGTGTGTGGCATTGGACGCGATCAAGCGTATTCTTCCCAGTTGTTTTCTCGCCGTAGCGATTGCCTATTTCGGCTATCACGCGCTGACGGGCGAGCAGGGCGTGCTCAACTGGATCGTCGTCAAGAATGATCTCCACGCCGCTGAAATCGAACTGGCCGAAACCCGTATCGAACGCGAGGCGCTGGAAACCACCGCCGCCCGCCTGCGCTCCGACAGCCTCGATCTCGACTATGTCGAGGAACGCGCCCGCACGATATTGAACGTCGCCCATCCGCGCGATTTCATCGTCGAAATCACCACTGACGACGGGCGCTGAGCGGGTTTCAGC